>JAQWTF010000002.1:0-3816 GCA_029242825.1 Flavobacteriaceae bacterium
ATTATAGGAGTTGAAAATTGGGGAAAAGGAGGATTTAAGAAAGCAGGAGACCTCAATAAAGCCATTGCTGAGATACAAGAAAATGATTTTAAGATATTGTTGTCACACGACCCTTCCCATTGGGAGGCAGAAGTTATTCCACATGCCCAGCATTTTCATTTAACCCTGAGTGGTCACACCCATGGAATGCAATTTGGCATTGAGATTCCAGGATGGATTAAATGGAGTCCTGTAAAATGGCGGTACAAACAGTGGGCCGGTATTTATAAGGAATTGGGACAGTACATAAATGTCAACAGAGGTTTTGGGTTTTTAGGTTACCCTGGAAGGGTAGGTATCTGGCCAGAAATCACTGTGATTACCCTAAAAAAAGCCGTTTAAGTGGTTTTTTAGGTTTTTTTATTACATTTGATTATACTATAAATATATGCTATGTCAAAATTTGGCGAATTAATAGACTTAAATATTCCAGTTCTCATAGATTTCTATGCAGACTGGGATGAGGCTTCTCAGTCTATGCACGAGGTGCTTAGGAGTGTTGCCGCTGCTATTGGAGACAAAGGTAAAGTCATTAAGATAGACGCAGACAAAAACAAAGATTTAGCAGACGCTTTAAGGGTCACTACCTTACCAACACTTATGGTGTATAAAGGCGGTGAGATGGTTTGGCGCCAAAGCGGAGAGCAAGACGCCGTAACCCTTATGGGTGTTATAGAAGAATACGTATAATTCCCCAAAAATTCCTGCGCACTGCAACAGTGCTATTCTAGCGAACTATCTAATGGAATGGTTTCGATGGAATTCTCGGGTTCAAAGCGGTTATTTTGCGCTTCTGCCCCTTCATAGAAATGAGAGAACTTATCCATAAATAGCTCAAATTCACGTCTTTCTTCTTTAGTGATTTCTGGTCGGTCTCCTGTAGACAACACGTCTAATATCCTTCGGTAACCCTCTAGGTTTTCAATAATATTTTGAATGCTGTTATACTGATCACTAACGTCCATTGCGGCATAATAAGTCAGGTGGTCTTGATAGATATTTTTGAGTTCTCGAAAAATACCCCTTGCTTCTTCAGGAGCCCCTACAGCGTAATAACCTTCTATAAACGGTACCACAAAGTTGTAGTAGTCAAACCCTTTTACAGGCATATTTTTCATCCCAATATCCAAAATTTCCTTGGCTTCACTCAGTTTGTTTTCTCCAATGAGGGTTTCTGTTAGTCTGGCAAGGTTGCTTCTAAAAGACAATCCTTGTACCCTAGTTTGGGTGTCAATATATACATCGGGATCTCCTGAGTTACCCCATTCCCAGCTTTTTACTATTTCGCTCATAGTGTCTGTGTCTATCCTTCCCATCTCAAAAACACTTTCGTATTTGGTTTTGATAGGCACCAACTTATAGGCCAAACCGTCTAATTGAAGGTAGTCTTTCATCCAAAGATATTCTCCAGCTTCAAAGCTTCCTCCTGAAAAGTAGAGGGGCCTTTTCCAATCATTGTTGGCTAAAAGATCCAACATGAGTAACCTGTTTTTAGGCAGGGCAGATTTAGGCAGGTCAATATCTATATAATCTACAATAAGTGCGCTGTCTTTGGCTTTCACTAGGCCACTGGCCAATACATTTTCTTTGTTTACAGGAACCCTGATTTTATGGGTAGGGTAGTACACAATATCTAAATTGCTTTCAGAATACTGGCTCAAATCTGCGCCTTGTGCTCCCAAAAGATATTTGAATTTGGTTTGGGGCTTGTCGCTACCCACCCAACTAATAAAGTCCTTAATGTCCCAGCGTTTGTCTGTCACTTCCTGGAAGTAAATGGCATCTCTATTTCCGTAGTGGTACAAGTCATGGGTAAGTTGAGAGGGGATGGGATCGCTTTCATAGGCCTTTCTTTTCATTTGATCTATATACCAATCTGTAGCAAATAAGCTGGTATTTATGACCCTGACATCTGTTCTGTACCCCTCAATTTCTTGAGCATACCAAAGGGGAAAGGTGTCGTTGTCTCCAATAGTAAATAAAATGGCCCCACTGTCTTTTTGGGTGGAATTTAGATACGCTTTAGCAGTACTCTGCGCGGTCTTTCTGTTAGATCTGTCATGATCGTCCCAGTTTTGAAATCCCATTAGGGCAGGCACCGCTAAAAAGCATAATCCCACCACTGCTGGCGAAAGCCAAGTCTTTTTAGTGAAAGAGGATAATTCGTTAAAGAGTCCATAAACGCCCAGTCCAATCCATAGTGCGAATATGTAAAATGATCCAACCAATGAGTAATCCCTTTCCCTGGGTTGAAAAATGGAAGGATTGGTATAAAATTGTATGGCCAGCCCAGTAAACATGAAAAACACAAACAAGGTCCAAAATTGTTTCTTGTCTTTTTTGAATTGAAATAGAATACCAATAATACCAAGAATGAGGGGTAAGAAAAAATAAGTATTTCTTCCTTTGTTGTTCAAAAGGTCTGCGGGTAAATTCTCTTGGCTTCCGACTCTAGGACTGTCTATAAAAGAAATGCCACTGAGCCAGTTTCCGTGATTGTCATAGCGCCCTTGAATGTCGTCTTGTTTCCCTGTGAAATTCCACATGAAATAGCGCCAGTACATATAATTAAATTGAAAAGAAAACATATAATTTATGTTGTCCATAAGGCTGGGCGGGATTACGTCTATATAATCTCTAAATTCTCTCAAGAAAGTGATGTACTGTTCTACGTCAATTTCTCCTTTTTCTAAACCATTTTTAAATTGCCCTACGGTAGAGGTCAATTCTTTATTACCCAGATAATCTCTTTTAATTCTGAATTTTAATGGCCCAAAATAGCGCATGTAGTTTTCAGCGTTTTGCTCACTCCACATTCTGGGTAAAAAGCCTTCATGTGCAGGATCTGACCCTTGAAGCGCTCCTTCAAAATGATTGACAATAACATATTTACCTGTGCTGTAATCTTTTTCGTATTTTGGTTTGTCGTCTTTTTCAATACTAGCGGCGCTATACGCGTTGGAGTAGTAGGCGCCATACACTGGACTGTCTACGCCAGGATATTGTTCTCTATTGTAGTAAGCCAATAGGGAACGAGCATCTGAAGGATCATTTTCGTTAATAATCACTCCTGCGTTTGCCCTAATAGGTAGCATAAGCCAAGACGAAAAGCCTAAAATTAAAAACATTAGAGAGAGCACTATCGTATTAGCGCCAATCATTTGCTTGGACCTCGTAAACTTTAAAGCGTAGTAGAAAGCACCAATAAAAGCTGCTGCCATGATAATAGATCCAGAATTGAAAGGCAGCCCAAAGGTGTTCACGAAAAACACTTCAGACCAACCAAACGCTTTGAGCACATAGGTGAGGGAAAACTTATAGACCAGCATTAGAATCCCAACCACTGCAATATTGGCCAAGAGGAAGTTTTTTATGGTGGTGGTTTTGTATTTTTTAAAGTAGTAAAGCAAGCCAATGGAAGGGATGGCTAGAAAGCCCATGAATTGAATCCCAAACGTAAGTCCCACAATAAAAGAGATGAGTACAAGCCATTTATCTCCCCTTTCGTTATCTAAGTTGTCGGTCCATTTCAGCCCCAGCCAGAGCAATACTGCCATGATTAAACTGGCCATAGCGTAAACTTCTGTTTCAACGGCATTAAACCAAAAACTATCAGAAAAAGTAAATGCCAATGCCCCCACCACACCACTGCCTAACACAGCTATGGCTTGTGAATTTGACAGTTCAGCTGTTTTACCTATCAATTTCCTGAGTAAATTGGTAATGGTCCAAAACATAAACAAAATAGTAAATGCAGAAGATACACCAGACACATAA
>JAQWTF010000004.1:0-64620 GCA_029242825.1 Flavobacteriaceae bacterium
GAGAAACCAGAGGAATATGTCATACTATCTGCTCACTTTGATTCTTGGGATGGTGGTACAGGTGCAACGGACAACGGAACCGGTACCCTTGTTATGATGGAAGCCATGAGAATTCTAAAAAAGATAGTGCCAAACCCGAAGAGAACTATTTTAGTGGGTCATTGGGGAAGTGAGGAACAAGGTTTGAATGGTTCTAGAGCTTTTGTTGAAGATCATCCAGAGATTGTTTCACAAGTACAAGCTGTTTTTAATCAGGACAATGGTACAGGTAGGGTAGTAAATATTTCTGGACAAGGTTTTCTTCATGCCTATGATTATATAGGCAGGTGGCTTCATGAAGTTCCCCAAGATATTACAAAACACATTGATACTAATTTTCCTGGTACTCCAGGAGGAGGAGGCTCTGATTACGCTTCTTTTGTGGCTGCAGGTGCACCAGCATTCAGCTTAAGCTCCCTTAGCTGGTCCTATTGGAATTATACTTGGCATACCAATAGAGATACTTATGACAAAATTGTTTTTGACGATGTTAGAAACAATGCAATTCTAACAGCTATACTAGCTTATATGGCTTCTGAGGACAACGAAAAGACTTCTCGAGAAAAAATAGTATTGCCCATAAGTAAAAGAACAGGTAAACAAATGGAGTGGCCTGCTACAAGATCTCCAAATAGAAAAGGTGGCATGTAATTAAGTATCATTATGATATATAAAAAGTCCTGTAAATAAAGTTTACAGGACTTTTTAATATTTAAATAAAATCTTTAAGACAGATTAATCTATTTATTGCTTTTGAACTTTAACAGCATTCATTCCTTTTTGACCACGCTCTAATTCAAAGCTAACTTTATCATTTTCCATGATCTCGTCAATTAAACCACTTACATGAACAAAGTGCTTTTCTTGAGAAACGGCATCTATAATAAAACCAAAACCTTTAGATGTGTCAAAGAAAGAAACTTTTCCAGTTCTTAATGGATCTTCCTCTTCTTCATCCCTCTCTTCTTTTTTAGGAATTCCAATAACAATTGACTCAGCGTCTACCTTAACTTTTAAACTAGGATCTGGAGGAGTGTCTGTAAAATGACCATTCTCATCTACATAAACCAACATGTCTTCTAAACTATTAGGCTTCTCAGCATTGGCTTTTCGTTCCAATTTCTTCTTTAGTTTGTCGTCACGTTTTTTTAAACGTTTCTTCTCTTTCTCTTTTTTGTTAAAGGTTTCTTGCGCTCTCGCCATTTCGATTGATAAGTTTTAAGAACCAAATGAATAAAGGTCCAATAGGTTACAAATATACGTCAGTTCTCTCATATTTTAAGTAAAAATGCGTAATAATATCCATTACCTCAAGAAAATAGCATTTCTAAAATGGCTGGACTCCTTTTGCAAATCAATGAGATATCCATTTACTACCGCATGACTAATCACCCCATTTTTTGACAGCAAAAAACTCGGGTTTAAGCCTACATAAAGTCTAAAGTCAGGTAGCATAAATTTTTTACTGACCACTTGCATGGGAAAATTAAATCCATTGTCTTCCATGGTTAGTGCGCCAAGCCAATATACATAGCCTTTTTTCAGTAATTCATACGCCTTTTCTTTTGTTGGAAGTACGCCATCTTTTGGATGGTATATTTTCCCTGGAATAATTTTATACCCATTGGCAGGAAATGTTTTGTAACCATAATAGGTAGATAAGTCGCCCAAATCCATAATTTGAGCCTTGGTATAGAAATTAGAATGAGAGGCGTTGTCTACCTCTAAATAATGAACTCCAATATCTAAGGTATAGGTGTTTCCTAACAATTCATACTGAACATCTTCTATTTTAAGATCAAATAATTTTCGATCATTTTGAGGAATTTTCTCATAGTCAGCCAAATCAATTTTTTCATATGATTTTATAGCTATACTATAAAGAGCTGCTAAAATAGAGACGTAATTCAATTGTCTTATTTTTTGTTTCTCTGCATCGTTTAAAAAACCACCAGACTCAATTAAGATAGCAGAAGTACCCCATTTTTGAATGTTATCTCCAAATGCTCTGGGCTCAAAATCATCATTGTAACGCCCCACCTGACCTGGTGCAAAACCTTGAACCAATGCATTCATGAGCACAATTACTTTCATGGCGTTCCCCCTGACCTCATTAATATCTTTCTCATAATTATAAGCAGGCGCCAAGTAAGACAGGGTCGCTGGTTTATCAGTCCTTTCTGCATTGTAATACTTACTTTGGTCGTGTAAGTTAAACCCAAAATCTGCTTCTAAACTATCTCTAACCCTTTTCAAAGTTCGCCCTTCGGGCGATGCCAAGTCCAATGCATCTCTGTTAATATCTATCCCTAAGGCATTCCTTCTGGTAAAAACTTCAGCACCATCTGGATTAAGCATAGGTAAAAAATGAAACCTCAATTTATTTAAAAGTAATTTTTGGGCGTTGTTTTTTTGCTCTGATGAAAAGTAATTTAATATGTCAAAAATTGCTTGGGTGGCTGTAGGCTCATCTCCATGCATTTGAGACCAGAGAAAAACATCGGTGTCTCCACTTCCTAAGCTCAATAAAGATAGGCTTCTTCCCTCTATGGACTCCCCTACTTTAGTGACTGTTATTCCAGCTTGATTTTTGTATTTTTCGATAAGAGGTTGAAGGTCTTTATGTTTAATCCTTCTTTTATTTAAGGAAGTTTCTTTAAAGTTTTCATACTGTGATACCAAATCATTGACCAATTGGTCTTGTGCCAAGGCTGTCATAGAAACAAAAAGTAACAATAAGGGAATAAAAAAAGCTGATCTGTTGGGTGAACTCATGGATAAATAGTTTGGATGCTGTTTTTGTACTAAGTATTGATCTGTTGTATTCAATAAATAATTATGGAACAAGAGAAGGATTGGTCTTAAACTTTAATTTTGCCGTAGCCCTTCTGATTTTTGCCATAAAGGCTTCTCCAGGGTCGGTTTTCTGTGTTCTATACCCCTCGTCTACTTCCTTCCAAAGGGGATGTTTTTCAAATAGAGTATATTCATAATGACCTATAAGATAGTTAATTGCATACTTTGTTTTCAAGTATTTAATTAATTTTATATTAGATTTTAATTGCGCTTTTGTCAGTGGTGTTTCTTTTGTGCCCCCAACATTTTCAATACCTATAGCGGCATGGTTTAACCCTATAACATGTCTGGCCATGTGGTTTTCTGGCATAAGTCTATAAATAGTGCCATCTAGATCTACTAGAAATTGAGCAGACACATTTAGGGCACTTTGATTCACTAGTTCCGGCCTCCAATTGGGAAGAGATTCATTGTAAAATGCATCAAATGATTTTTCAAGCGTTGGAATTGCTGTCCAATGCACCACAATCATTTTGGGATTTATTTGAATATTTTCCTGTGTTATTCCATATCTATTCTCTAAGTATTCCCTAGTAAGTTTTTTTCGTTGTTCCTTAAAAACTATGGGTTTGTCTACAATTGGAACTGTTATGGCACAAGAATTTAAAAAAAGTAATCCAATAAAACATAGTAATAACCGCATGCGAATTGTTTTTATGTTATAAAGCTACAAATAATTTGATATAAGATCTATTTGAATATTCCCTTAAGACTTTATAATTGACTTGACTTATTGTACTTTTGTAGGGCTATGAAAGAATCAAAAAAACCAGATGCTGTTGTTTATGACAAGGACAAACAGCAATACAACGCCCATATTTTACCCTATGCTACGGGTGTTGGTGCTCCACAGATTACTGCACCAGATGTAAGCAGTTGGAAAAATACGCAAGTCCAAACAGTCAATCATGAGTTTAAAGCCCAGTTTAACGCTTTAAAGGAGCAGTACGCTCAAATGATGGATTCCTATGACTTTAACAAGAGAATTTACAGTTCAAAATTTAGTTTTGAGCCCATCATAGGAGAAACTTACTTCCTTTATTCAGACAAGCAAGGCAATGATTTTTTATCGCTAATCCCTCCTACCCAATGCCGCTTTGAGTACTTGGCAACTTGTACTATTGGTCCTGATAAAATTTGGATAAAAAGAGATTAGTCTAAGCTATTTCACTATTTTAGAGTATTAAATATTACTGAGATGAAATGGTTTAAAAGGATTGCTGGAATTTTATTTTTATTGGTTGTTATCGCTATTGGTTTTAATTATCCCAAACTAACACTCATTTCAGGCTACAGTTCAAAGTATATAGCCAGTTCAGCTTTTATCTCAGGCCATTCTAAAAGCTATATCGAGGCAAATGACAACAACATCCCCAACATTAAATTGGCTACAAATGAGTTGGATTATCCAATGAAAATAGCATCGGCGCGCGTTTTTGGTTTACAAAAACGCGAAGCCATATACAAAGAAGGCTTGGGAGCTATTCTTTTGCCTAAAGGGGTTTCTCCTTCTGATTTGGATAATTTTTTAATACCCAGAAGAAATCTAACACCCATTGAAAAACCCTATCCAATAGGGCATTTAGCACCACTAGATACCCTGTTGCCTACTGTGGATTACTCCGCCATTCAAGATGCCTTATCGCTCGTTTTTGAAGACAATCATATTCAGAAATCAAGGTCTGCACTCGTATTGTATAAAGGGCAACTTATCGGGGAGAAATACATAGATGGGTTTGGTCCAGATACGCCCGTTCTTGGCTGGTCTATGACCAAAAGTATCATTGCAACAATTTATGGAATTCTAGAATACCAGGGCAATTTAAAAGTGAGCGATCCTGTGGCTTTGAAAGATTGGGCCAATGATGAAAGGGCTCTTATTAGCATTGATGATTTATTGAGAATGCAAAGCGGCTTGGCTTTTGAAGAGGATTATTCGGTCATTTCAGACGTGACCAATATGTTGTTTAACGAGTCAGATATGGCACAGGTGGCTATTGATAGGCCTAGCATAGCAAAACCAGGTAACATTTGGTCTTATTCTTCAGGGACTACGAATATTTTATCTAAATACCTTAAAACATTTAGTTCAGACGCCCAGCAATACTTAGATTTCCCTTACGCACAATTAATCGATAAAATTGGAATGCATTCCATGGTGATTGAAACTGATATGGCGCAAACTTTTGTTGGTTCCTCCTACGGATGGGCCAGCACAAGAGATTGGGCTAGATTCGGTTTACTGTACTTGCAAAACGGGGTTTGGGATGGTTCTAGAATTTTTAGTGATAGCTGGGTGAATTACATTAGCACGCCTACAGAGGCTTCTAATGGATCATATGGCGCTCATTTTTGGCTCAATGCGGACGGGCACTTAAAAGATGTTCCTAGAGATCTCTACAGTGCTAATGGACATGATGGACAACATGTTTATGTCATTCCTTCTAAGGACTTGGTGATCGTTAGGACTGGTTTAGGAGAGCGTCCAGATTACCGAGCCAATGATTTTATTGCAGCCATAGTGGCAGCTGTTGAATAGTACATCAATCAATTTTAGGCGATATAACTGTCCTTGTCAAAGTTTGGCGGTCTCTTTTCCAAAAAGGCATTTCTACCTTCTTTGGCTTCGTCTGTCATATAAGCCAATCTAGTGGCTTCTCCTGCAAATACTTGCTGTCCTACCATACCGTCGTCTGTAAGATTCATGGCAAATTTTAACATCTTAATGCTTGTTGGAGACTTTGCAAGGATCTCTTGTGCCCATTCATATGCGGTAGATTCAAGTGCATCGTGAGGAATAACAGCATTCACCATGCCCATATCAAAGGCTTCTTGTGCGTTGTAATTCCTTCCTAGAAAGAAAATTTCTCTGGCTTTTTTCTGCCCCACCATTTTAGCCAAATAGGCAGATCCGTAGCCCCCGTCAAAACTGGTAACGTCTGCATCTGTTTGTTTAAATATAGCATGCTCTTTACTGGCAAGAGTAAGGTCACATACCACGTGAAGACTGTGCCCTCCTCCTACAGCCCAGCCCGGAACTACTGCAATAACTACCTTTGGCATAAAACGTATTAATCTTTGTACTTCGAGTATATTTAGACGGTGGTTTCCATCTTCACCAACGTATCCTTTATGCCCCCTAGCTCTTTGGTCTCCCCCACTACAAAAAGAAAATACACCGTCCTTCGGGGAAGGTCCTTCGCCAGTCAGTAATACTACACCAATGGATGGATCTTCATGAGCGTCATAAAATGCATCGTATAATTCAGAAGTTGTTTTAGGTCTAAAAGCATTTCTTACTTCTGGTCTGTTAAACGCTATTCTAGCAACACCATTAGATTTTTTGTAAGTAATGTCTTCGTATTTCTTTACTTCTGTCCAAACAATATTTTCCATGGTTGATTTTTTTAGCAAGTTACGTATTCTTGTTTTTTTCTGTGATCCATAATGACATATATTTTGACGCCTGGAATTGCTGTTCTTGCAATAGCATTCCAATGAAATTTTTGGCCCTGTGCTCTGCTAAACTATTGGATATTTGAGTGAGGCATTCCAAGAACTTAATTTCATAAACACTGCGTTCAAATGACTGATCTATTAATTCGTGTCCTTCGCTTTTAAGTGTTTGCCATTGAACTTTATCCTGATATAACGCTACTGCCATTTGTGCAAATTCTGCACTTTTATGGGCAACTTTACCAGGCCAATTCACGCTGTAATCCATTCCCTCTTTTCCTATAGATGTTGTAATGTGAGGGCAGCCGTAAACAAATCCTTCTAATATTTTTCCTTTAATTCCAGCGCCAAATCTCAGCGGAACTAGATTGACCCTATGCTTGGTAAAAGGCGATTTAACATCTTTCACTTCACCGAGAATGTGAAACCCAATATTGGGCTTGTGGAGTTCCTGTATTTGCTGGGGCAAGTAGGCTCCATAGATATAGATCTCTGCCAATTTGTGTTGTTTTTTGATCAGTGGCCAAATACTGAAATACAAACACTTTATAGCGTCTATATTGGGCTGATGAAGTCCATTGCCAATAAAAAAATAACCTGATCTTTTGTGGTAATCTGTACTTGCCCTATGGGCTTGTAAATGTTGCTTAGGATAAGTGATGGGTAATAATAAACACAAATGAGGGGGAACTTTGAAATGATCTACCAACACAGTCATTTCAAATGAAGAAACGACTAAATTTAGATCACACCTAAATATACTGGCCAATTCTCTTTTGGTCAGCCCTCTTGAATTTAATTCATCTAAGTCTGTTGTTTGATTAAATAATGAGTAGGGTGTGTCTTTATGTTGTTTAATGTAAGATGTGGTTTGTTCCTCCCTTAGTACTCTTAAACAATGTAGGTCTTCTGTATCTAGAATTGTAAGGGCTTTGGGTAGTATATCGCGAACCCGCCAACCAAATTGTTCCTCTGATATAAATCTGTCAAAAAGAACTATATCTGGTGTAGTTTCTTCTAGTAAAAGATCAAAAGAAGGGTCATTCACAAGAATTTGTTGGGTAGTAATACCTTTTTCTTTTAAGGCATGTAGCCCGTCTAAATGTTTACTAGTAGCTGCAAAAGTAATTTCAAATTGTTGAGATATAAAAATAGCTAGTAACTCATGCATACGAACGCCAGCAGCAGTAGCATTGGCTTCGGGCCAATTAGTGCTAATACAGAGGAGCTTTTTGTTCATATTAAAACGAATTTACAGCATTTTTAGTGCAATGAAGTCCTGTTGATTTGAAAAAGTTCTCCGCTTGATTTCAAAAAGTTCTCCGCTGCAAAATACCTATGAATCTTACATTTTTTTGGCAAACATCTGAGATATTTTGAGCCTTAATTTTCTCTCATAGTCTTCCTCCAACCACTCTTTGTAGTTTTTTGTATTATTCATAATACAATAGGAATAGAGTCTTATTCTGTAGGCAATTTCTTCTTTGAGCAATTTGGCTAACATTCGAGCGTCAAACACATCTTCACTATTCTCAAAACAAATTTGAGCGTGTTGTGAGATACTTCTATCTAAGACTTCCTTTGACTTTAAACCTTGTGCAAACACCTCTTTATACACTGCTTTTACGTCAAATTGAAGTACACTAGATTTTTTGAATTTTTGCTTTAAACCAAAAGGCATCTCATAAACAAATTCTCTTTCAATATCCTCGTCATTTTTAATATTTTCTAGGTAAAAATCAGGAAAATGGAAGATCTCTTGCCAATCAATTGGTGCATTCCATGGACCAAACCTAGCAATATTGTTACCCATGTCTATTACATTGAAATGAGATTTATTTTCCAATATTCTCGATCCTCTACCAATCATTTGAAAGTATAAGGTCAATGATCTGGTGGCCCTATTTAAAATAATAGTCTCTACGCTAGGTTCATCAAATCCGGTCGTTAAAATACTCACTGATGTTAAAATTGCATTGGGCGTTTGAGAAAACCATTCTAATATTTCCTTTCGCTCAGAAGCACTATTTTTATTATCTAAGTGTCTAATGTCATGCCCAGCTTTTTTAAAAGTCTCATAGACGTATTTAGACGTGTTTATACCATTATTAAAAATCAGGGTTTTTGAGCCTAAGGCTATTTCTTCATATGCCTCAAGCAATTGTGATAACATGGAGTGGTTGCCGTAAAATGCATCTGAAGATTTTACGGTATAGTCTCCATTGATCCCTAATTTTAATGTTTTTAAGCTTACATTTTTGTTATACAAATGCGCCTGTGCTAGAAATTTTTTATCAATTAAAGAGGTAATAGACTCTCCTACAATAAGTTTCTTGTAGTGGTCTTTCATTGGGAGCTTAATATTTGAACTGAGTGGCGTTGCAGTAACTCCTAATATAACAGCGTGTTTAAAAAACTTCATCAGTTTTCTAAATGAGTTATAATGTGCCTCATCTATAATCACCAATCCAATATTATCTAAACTTACTTTTTCCTCTTGAAGTCTGTTGTTTAGCGTCTCTACCATAGCCACAAAACAACTGTAATCTTCTTGGTCTTCGAGAGACTTCACATCAGAGTTGATGATTTTATTATGAACCCCAAAGCCCTCTAACATTTTAGATGTTTGCGTGCTTAACTCAATTCTGTGGGTGAGCACAACTACCTTTTTACCCTTAGTAGCGATATATCTTTTTGCTATTTCAGAAAAAACTACTGTTTTACCACCACCAGTCGGTAACTGATATAACAAGTTAGTATCAGTAGGAGCACTGTCCAGATAGTCAAAAATGGTATCTAGATCATTTTGTTGGTAATCGTAAAGTGTTTTCTCAGAAAATTTCGTTGAAACAGACAAGTAGTAGTGTTTTTTAATGGTTTTTGTAAAATGATTTTTAAGATTTCTCTAAAAAATCAAACGTACAAAATTAACAGATTTTTACCGCTAAGCATAAGGAATCACCGAAAAAGATTAAATTAATATCCCTTTAAAGTATCTACTTGATTTAAAAGCGGTTGGTGGCTCGTTAATCTGTTATAATTAGCTATTATTTGAGTAACGACAGCTTCTGGACTAGAAATACTTGCGCAATGAGGGGTAATATGAATTTTTGAATGACCCCAAAAGGGGCTTTTTGTATCCAATGGCTCCGTTGGAAAAACATCTATTGCGGCACCGCAAATATGTCCTTTGTCTATACTTTGGATTAAATCCTCACCCATCAAATGTGGTCCTCTTGCCACATGTATTAGATATGCTCCACGGGGTAATTTTGAGAAAAGAGATTCATTTAAAATTCCATTTGTATCTGGTGTTAGTGGTAGTAAACACACCAAAACATTGGTTTTTTCCAAAAATAAATCCAAATCTACTTTTTCATAGGTTGTGATTCCTTCTATTTGTTTTTTAGAATTAGACCATCCTAAAACACTAAAACCTTGAATCGCTAGTGCTTTCGCTGTGGCAGATCCCAATACACCCATTCCCATGATGCCAATCGTGATATCTTTCTTTCTCAAATATGGATTTTGCTTCCAAAGTGATAAAGATTGTTGTGAATGATATTGATACAATCCCTTCATATGAGCATATACTTGCGCTGTAACGAACTCTTCCATATCTGTTATTAATAAAGGGTCTACTACCCTAGTCATTAACAATTCTTGACGAAAAGAAGGATCTTCGAAAATAAAGTCTACACCTGCGCCCATAGAAGCTACACATTTTAAATTTTTGTATTGCTCAAATAATCCGTGGGGCTGTTTCCACACCAATGCCATTGTAATTCTTTCTTTTGGATGTGGTTTATTATAATCAAAACATTCAATTTGACTCGCTTGAGATTTAAATGCGTTTAGCCATTGGGAGGTCTTTCCATCTTGTCTGATCAGTAATATTGCCATAGGGTAGTTTAAAGTATATTGTACGAATAAATTTTAGGATGCTTAATCTTCTATAGTTTGCAAACTCATTTCAAAATCATAGGCATTTTCCCAATCTTTACTTGAGTGGTAAATTGCTAAGATTTGTGTTTTATACAAGGGGACTATTCCATGATAACTGGTTAGTTGAAGGGCCTCTTTGTAAAAATTACAAAAACTTTTAAAAAATGGTAATCGCTGGGGCCTTTCCTCACAAAATGTGTGCATTATTCCTATGTTAAACCACATAAACTCTACAATTAATTCTGGAGACATGCCAAGCGTCTTGAAATGCTTTATATACTTCTGAGCAACTGACCTTCTAGCTTTTGGTCGTTTCCTTTTTAAAGGAAAGAACTCACTAGCTACCTTGATTCTTGCTTGTTCTAACAGTTTTTTTTCGTTGGGGTTAAACACAAAATTAAAATATGTTTTTACCTCAGGAAATTTGTCATAAAGGTCTAGGACCGTTAATTCCAAATGCTCCTTTTGCAATTCAAATAGGTGTTTTTGTAGTAATTTTTTACTCATATGTGTTGTTCCAAAAAATAAAAGTACAAATGATTGTCTAAATCGTGTAATCAATTATAAATATAGCGGCTAAAAACTTAAAGTTTTCTTAAAAGCCAAGTGTTTTGAGCTTCGAATTTTGGTGAAATCTATTAAAATGCGTAATATGAAGCTTAATAAAATTCCCAAAAGAAAAACTCCTAGATGAGGCAGCTTAAAATAGTAAAACAGGTTACCAATAGAGAATCCAAATCCTTAGATAAGTACCTACAAGATATTAGCAAAATAGACCTGATCAATGCTCAGGAAGAAGTTGAATTAGCTCAAAGAATCAAAGCTGGAGATGCAGTGGCTCTAGAGAGACTCACTACAGCAAATCTCAGATTCGTTGTTTCTGTTGCAAAACAATACCAAAACCAAGGACTTACCCTACCAGATTTAATTAACGAGGGAAATGTTGGGTTGGTAAAAGCAGCAAAACGTTTTGACGAAACAAGGGGGTTTAAGTTTATATCTTATGCTGTTTGGTGGATTAGGCAGGCTATTTTACAAGCATTGGCAGAACAAGCAAGAATTGTTAGATTGCCTTTAAATAAAATTGGTTCCATCAATAAAATAAACAAGGCTTTTTCTTATTTGGAGCAAGCACACCAACGCCCTCCTTCCCCAGAAGAAATTGCCAAAGAACTTGAAATGACTGTAAGTGATGTAAAACAGTCGCTTAAAAACTCAGGAAGACATGTCTCTATGGACGCTCCATTGATCGATGGAGAAAATTCAAGTTTATATGATGTTTTAGATTATGGAGACTCACCTAGACCTGATCAAGCACTGCTCCAAAGCTCATTGCACACTGAAATTACAAGAGCCTTAGATACGCTTTCTCCTAGAGAAGCAGATGTTATTAAACTTTTTTATGGAATAGGAGAACAACCTCCAATGACCTTAGCAGAAATTGGCTTAACCTTTGACCTTACTAGAGAAAGAGTCAGACAAATTAGAGAGAAAGCCATTAGAAAATTAAGACATAGTTCCAAAAATAAATTATTAAAAACCTATCTTGGATAGCTAAATACCCACACTTATGAAACCAACTTTTTTTATTTTAGGATTAATTGCTTTAGGCTCATGCAAAAATGCCCCAAAAGAAACAGAAAGCCTAGAAGATAAAATAGACAGAATACACTCTGAGGCCATTACTATAGATACGCACAACGATATTAACACGGCTAATTTTACCGATAGTATTAATTATACGCAAAGATTAGACACCCAGGTTAATCTTCCAAAGATGAATGAAGGTGGTTTAGATGTGAGTTGGTTAATTGTCTACACTGGACAGGATGAATTAACAGAAGAAGGATATGAAAATGCAAAAATAAATGCCTTAGATAAATTTTCTGCTATTCAAAAACTCACTAAAGAATTAGCACCAGAAAAAATTGGGTTAGCGACTACATCAAAAGAAGTAAGGACTCTTATTAACTCTGGAAAAAAAGTAGCTATGATCGGTGTAGAAAATGCCTACCCAATTGGATTAGATATAGAAAACTTTGAAACATATTACAATTTAGGCGCAAGGTATATCTCATTGTCACATAATGGTCACAGCCAATTTTCTGACTCTAACACAGGAGAGAAAGACAGTATTTGGCTTCACAATGGCTTAAGTGAATTTGGAAAAGAGGCCGTTGCTGAGATGAACAGACTTGGAATTATGATAGATATTTCTCATCCATCTAAAGAAGCCATGAAACAAATGATAGCGCTTTCAAAAGCCCCTATTATAGCATCTCACTCATCTGCTAGAGCTTTGTGTGATCATTCAAGAAATTTAGACGACGAACAATTATTACTATTAAAAGAAAATGGCGGGGTGGTACAAACCGTGGCTTTTTCTTCATATCTAAATACTGAAAAACACGAAGCTAGAAATAATTATGCTAAAGAGCTATACGCATCTATAGCAAATGAAATGGGATTTGAATGGTATGAAAGAAGTGAATTTTCCTCTTTGTCTATTGAACAAAGAGCCACATTCATGGAAATATATCCCAAAGTTTTAGCTAAGGGAAAAGAAATGTTAGCACAAGATCCTAATGCTCCTGAAGCAGTTTCAGTAGTAGATTTTGTAAATCACATAGACTATATGGTAAACCTTATTGGTATTGATCATGTGGGTATTAGTTCAGATTTTGACGGTGGTGGGGGTATTGCAGGATGGTCAGATGCTTCTGAAACTAAAAATGTCACTGCAGAACTTGTAAAAAGGGGCTATACTCAAGAGCAAATCAATAAACTTTGGGGAGAAAACTTACTAAGAGTATTAGATGAAGTTCAAGTAATATCCACAGAATTGAATTCTTAAATTTTAGTTTTTATGAGCGAAAGGTCTACACTTATAACTTCTATAAGACCTGAAATAAATAGTATTCCATCTGATGATATTGAGAGTGAAATTCACTTTCAAAATAAAATTCTCAGGCCTGTTTTAAAATTTCAAAATGATCTTTTAATACAAGTACTTAAGTATTATTTCTTTAAGCACAAAAACACCTTTTATACATTCTCACTTGAGAAACGTCTTTCATACATTGAGAATGCAGTACAAAAAGATGTAAAATTCCGCAATGCTCTAAAAGGAATAATCATTGGTCAGTTTAGTGTGGAAGAGTATGCATTGTATCAAAAAAATGCCTCCAAACTCAATAAGAGAATGATGCAAATGCTCATACAGCGCTATCACTCACAGATACAGCTATTTGAAAACCCATAAACTACAACAAAGGTTCTCCGTTTAAATCTGTTATTAAAATGTCACTCATCAGATCTAAAAATGGTCTAGACACCTCAAAGGCCTTTACAGTATTAGTTATAAAATTTTCAGAGCAAATGTCTGAATCTTTTAGAGGATGAATAAAAACAAAGTTTTTTCTTCTCAGTAAGCCAATTTCAGGATGCTCTTTAGAAAATCCTTTTGGGGCCGTTTTGAGTGCGTCTCCTTGAAAATTGCCCCAGATATTTTTAAAAGACTTATTGTTCAAGAGTTCGTGAAAATCACTGGCATCTGTTTCAATTTCCTTTCTAATTCTGAACAAATCTTCCTTATTTGGGTCCCAGAATCCTACAGCTAGGAAAGCATCTCCAGGCTTTAAATGAATATAATATCCACCCCTAAGAGATTTCCCCATACGAGACAAAGACCCTGAAAAATAATCTTTGTAGGGCGTTTTGTCTTTAGAAAAACGAACATCTCGGTATATTCTGAACATCTTGAGTTTTTCTATAATATCCGTCTCGGACAGACCCTCTTTGACACGCTCTAAAACAGCTTTAACCTCTGATTGATGCGATTTAAAAGTCGCTTTATTCGCCTCAAACCAATCCCTATTATTATTCAAGCTCAATTCGTTAAGGAATTTTAAACAATCTTTTGAAATTTTCATTATTAAGGTTTTTTTAAATGTCTCACTTTAACATACTAGAGCGTATTAACTCATAATCACAAATGCTACATCCATTTTTTCTTTTTAAAATACAAGAGCATTCCAATAAGACAACTGCCCATCAGAATCCAAACCATAGGATAACCAAACTTCCAATGAAGTTCAGGCATATGGTCAAAATTCATTCCATATATTCCCGCTATAAAAGTAAGCGGAATAAATATTGACGCCATTATGGTAAGCACTTTCATTACTTCATTCATTTTGTTTCCCATTGTACTCATATGTAATTCCATGAGATTGGTACTCATTTCTCTATATAGCTGAAGTGTTTCGTTTATTTCTGCACATTGGTCGGATAAGTCTCTTAAGAATACTTTGGTCTCTTCTGTAATTAAAGGGTGTGAAGAGTGCAGCAGTTTTTGGACCAAATCTTTTGAGGGATAAATATGTTGTCTAAGTTTGAGTATTTCTTTTTTTAGCTTCTGAATTTCCTGCCCTTGTGAAGCCTCTGAATTATGATATACCAAGTCTTCTAGCTGGTCTAATCTCAATCCCAATTGCTCTAAAGCAATAAAATAATGATCTACTACAGCATCTAACAATGCAAAAAACAAATAATCTGCTCCACGCTGTCTAATTCTAGAGGCTTCTTGAGAAAGCCTTGTCCTTACACCATTAAAAACATCCTCCTCTTCCTCTTGGAAAGTAATTAGTTTACCCTCCAAAAGCACCATTGCTAAATGTTCGTATTTTAGAGAAGCGTGATCATCAAAATAAACCATCTTAAACACCCCAAATAAATAGTGATCAAAGTCATCTATTTTAGGTCTTTGATGCGTGTCTACTACACTCTCTAAGGTGAGTAAATTGAGATTTAAAGAATTTCCAAATGTTCTTATAAAAGTTTCATTTGTAAGACCTACAATATTGAGCCATTGAGATTCTGATTCTTTCAGAAAAAACGACTCAACAGCCATATTTGTATCAAGAACCATAGAATTACAATGGTCTTTATCAAACTCGACTAGTGATACTATTTGTCTCCCATCCTTTCTGTCTCCAATATATTTTACGGTTCCAGGAGCTAATCCTAATTTTGAATATCGCCTAGATTTTTTGTGAAAGGAAGGAAAAGTCATCATGATAATTTAATATAAGGTACTACTTAACTTTCATTATACAGAGAATTATCGAATAATAATTCTTTTAAGTGCAATCCTGATCCAGCAGCTACATAAGGTACAAATCCATCTAAGTCTGTCTCTAATAATTGCTTAAAATTTTCTAGGCTTATTTCATTCCTCCCCAAACAAACCAGGGCGCCCATCATTAATCTTATCTGGTACCGCAAGAATCCTTTGCCCCTAACTTCTAATACATAAGAGTCTTTTGGAAAGAAACTTGCCACAATAGTTGTATTTAATTTTAACTCACAAGATGATACAGTTCTCAAGGTTTGAGACTTTTTTTTGTCCTTTCTAGCGGTAAAATTTTTAAAGTCGTGGGTACCTACAAATAATTTTGCCGCCTCCTGCATGAGCGTTATATTTAATTGCTCCGGATAGTTCGCCATAATTGGAGCACAAAAAGGGTGTGCTTTAGATCCAAATGAAAAAAGATAGCAATAGGTTTTTTCTTTTGCAGAGTGAATGATATTAAACTTATTGGCCACCTCTTGAATAGACTCTATACGTATGTCTGCTGGTAAATTTAAATTAAAGGCATTCAATAATTGATCTAAATTTTCAAGTGGCTCATGGTCTATAAATAATTCAAAGGCACCATCAATAGAAGACACTTTTGCATCTGTTCTTCCTGCTCCTAGTATTTTAAAAGACCGCTCCTCTCCTAACACAAACTTAATGGTCCTTGTGAGCATTCCCTCTATGGTTTTGTATCCAGGTTGCTTTTGCCAACCACTGTATCTGAACCCTAAATACGAGACCCGAACTAAATAATAAAATTTCTTATTCTTCATGCCATGTTAATGTCATTTAAAAATATAAAATAATCCATGAACAGCACTCTATACTAGATTAAATACCATATTTATTGAAATTGAGAAATAATAACTAAATTTAATAATGACCAAATAGTAAAGCCTATGAAATTTATCGAAAAAAAACAAGCCCCCATGTGGTTTACAATACTAGGAATTATTGCATTAGTTTGGAATCTTTTAGGCGTTGGGGCCTACCTAATTCATGTTTATATGACTGATGAAATGATCAGTGAACTTCCTCAAGCGCAAATAGACATTATATACAACACCCCTGTTTGGGTTAATGGAGCTTTTGCATTAGCCGTTTGGTGTGGCTTATTAGGATCCATTTGTATGTTATTCAAGAAGAAAATAAGTGTTTATTTATTTCAAATTTCATTTGCAGGAATTTTTATTCAAAATATACACAGTTTTTTCATGATTGATGCTGTTGGTGTTTTTGGATTAGTTCAGGGTTTAATAATGCCTAGTATTGTGATGTTTTTTGCTATTGTGCTTATTTTAGTAAACACAACAGCAAAAAAGTCTCATTGGATTAGATAAACCTTCATTAACAACAGTTAATTACTCATATACGTCCTCTGAAATCTCTAATACTTTTACAGGACCATACTTGGAAACAATGGGAGTAATCTCAGAAGCCTTTCCAATGAATACCATTTGCATGTTTTCTTTTGGAAAGTAGTCCTTTATGATTTGAGTGGCCTTTGCTACGTCTATTGAAGAAACAGCTTCATTAAAACGATCTATATAGTCTAATGGGAGCTCGTAAGTATAAGCGTCTGTGAAAAATCTTGCTATAGCGGCATTGGTTTCATAATCAGGAGGAAATTGCCCCTTAACGTAATTTTTTGCAGACTCAAGGGTTTTAGAATCTATGCCAGTCTCATGAATTTTTTGATAGGTTTTCAGTAGTAAATCTATTGTTTGTTCAGTAGTTTCATTGGCTGTAAAAGTACTCATGCTAAAGCTACCACCCTCTCTGAGAGCAGAAAAACCACTTCTGGCACCATAAGTGAGTCCTGAGTTAACCCTTAATTCGTCGTTTAGCCAAGAAGTAAATCTCCCTCCTAAAATAGTATTAATCACCTGAATACCAATATAATCAGATACATTTCTCGGCACCCCTAGACCGCCTATTAATAGGGTTGTTTCCCTAGCATCCTCTTTATTAACCACCACTACCTTAGATGAATCTAAGCTTGGAAGAACCGTACTATTATTTTTTACTTTTCCAACATTGCTCCAAGAACTAAATAAATTTGTTAGCTGAGTTTTCATTTCTGTGGGGTTAAAATCACCCACCACAGCAATGACACTTCCCTTAGGGGTGTAATGATCACTGTAGAATCTATTTACATCTTTCAATTCAATGCGCCCAATACTCTGTTTGGTTCCAGAAGGAATATTGGCATAAGGGTGAGCGCCATACACCAGTTGATTAAAATAATTATTTATGACACTTCTGGGGCTTTCTCTGCTTTGGTCTACGCCAGCTACTGTTCGCTGCTTTAGTTTCACAAACTCTGCTTCTTCAAATGAAGGCTTTGCAAGCATTTCCATTAGAATAGGCAGCACAAGAGGCAAATCTTTATTGATAAAACTACTCGTTAGGACTGCTACTTCCATATTTGAACTTGAATTATATGAGGCACCCATAAAATCTAAAGTAGTCTCAATGGTTTCTTTGTCATAAGAAGCGGTCCCTGAAGAAAGCAAATTGGCGGTGAGTTCCGAAAGCCCAGCTTGTTCTTTTGAGTCTTGGCGAACACCTGCTGGAACCACCGCTCTAAAATGTACCATCGGAACCTCTTTTTGAACCACCATATACACTTTTAAACCATTGCCTAAAATAAAATGCTCATAGGCAGGGCTTTTAAAATTGCTCTGGGCTTGAAGGCTATAGTTGCTTAAACAAATAATAACTATAGTAATATTAATTAAATTATAAAATGTTTTCATAAGACCTATTTTGTATTGTTTTCTGGAGAAATTAAATATCCAACTGTGCTATTATTCTTAGTAAAGTATTTTTTAGCCACCTGCTGAATATCTTCTACCGTTAAGGATTCATATGATTGGGGCGCAGAAAACATCTTGTTGTAATCTCCAAAATACATTTCATAAGTACCTAAGGTATTACTCTTACCATCTATGGTTTCTAAACTTGAGTATAAAGCGACTAATTTTTGATTTTTAACCTTTTGAAGCTCTTTTTCACTAACCCCATTTTGAGCAATATCATTGATAATTTGAATCATTTCTGACTCTAAAAGCTCAGGGGAAGTTCCTGGACTGGCTACCCCATAAAAATAAAAGAGGTTTGGATCAATGCTCTCTGGCATATAAGAAAAAACGGAGGTAGCCAGTGATTTCTGATCTACTAACTGACTGTATAACCTACTACTATTGCCGTCAGATAGAATGGCACTTAACACATCTAATGCGTAGTAATCTTCATGCTTAGTTTCTGGTACATGATAAGCCAACATAATATTCGGGCTACTCACTTGTTTCTCTACAACAACACGTTTTTGCCCTAATTGTTCAGGCTCAATAGTATGGACTGGTCTGGCTTTAGGTCCAGCAGGTATGGGTTCAAAGTACTTTTTAGACAAACTTTTTACCGCTTCTAGGCTCACATCTCCAGAAATGACCACAACAGCATTGTTAGGCGCATAATAGGTGTCAAAATAAGTTTGAAGATCTTCTATGGACCAATTTTTAATATCTGATTCATATCCAATTACAGACCATCTGTAAGGATGTGCCAAAAAAGCGGCGCCTTTTACTTGTTCAGATATATTTCTAAAATTACTATTTTCAAGGCCCGTGCTTCTTTCACTCAATACTACCCCTCTTTCACTTTCTACCATCTTGGGGTCGAGTTCTAAATGTCCAATTCGATCTGCCTCAAGATCAAAAATGGTTTCTAAAGCACTAATGGGGAACCAATCAGTATAAACAGTTAAATTTTCAGTAGTGTAGGCATTATTACTCCCTCCAGCAGCTTCCATAGTTCTGTCGAACATCTTAGGTCCGTATTTTTTAGACCCGTTGAACATCATATGCTCAAAGAAATGAGACAATCCTGTAATTCCAGGATATTCATTTCTTGACCCTACTTTCCAAAATAAATACATATTGGCATTTGGAATGCTATTGTCCTCTAATACCAAAATCTTCATGCCATTAGACAAAGTAAATGACTGAACATCAGAAGCTTTATTCTGAGAAATCCCCTTTTGAAATAGCACCAAAAATAGGGCAGTAAAAAATAAATTTATTTTCATGATGATTAAAATTATAATCCGTTAATATATGATCCGTAAAGATCTTTAAATTCTGTACCGTTGGAAAAACTGTGTTTGCTTAATTTATTGTTAGCAACTAAGCCCCACAATACCAATTCCTTAAGAAAGTAGGAGGTTTCTTTATCTACCTCTGGTGTATACGTATTCAGTAGATCAGATAAAGGACTAATAAGGTCTAACTGATCTCGGTACATACTGTCCGAAAAATCTTCTAATAATTCAAATCCTTCAGATTCAAAAAACCATAATAACAATGCGTCGTAAGGTCCATCTGCATCTTTTCGCTCTAATTTTTTGATTTTAGGAAAACGTTCCTCAAATAGTGTTTTAATGGCAGACTCCAATAAGTGTTGAGCCACAAATTCTGCGCCTTCTTGCTCCCCTTCATACACCAATTCTACTTTGCCGATAATGGCAGGGTAAATACCTGTAAAGTCGGACAATCTAATGGTTGTTTGTGATTCATCAGAGAGAATTAATCTTCTTTCTGCTGTACTCATTAAATTTTGAAAGGCAGTAATGCTCATTCTAGCACTTACCCCGCTTTTAGCGTCTATATAATCACTTTCTCTCGCCTCAAAAGAAATTTGTTCCAGTAAGTCTCTGGCAATTTCAGGCACTTGAATTGGAAGTGATAGGGCTCCAGCCTCTTGGGCTGTAATTCTTTTAGCTGTTTCAACGTCCTTAGGATAATGCGTTAATATTTGAGAACCAATTCTATCTTTTAATGGAGTCACAATACTCCCTCTATTGGTGTAATCTTCAGGATTGGCGGTAAAGACACATTGAATATCTATAGGAAGTCTAAGCTTGAACCCCCTTATTTGAATATCTCCTTCTTGCAGTATATTAAATAAGGATACCTGAATCCTTGCCTGTAGATCAGGGATTTCGTTTATAACAAAAATACACCTGTTAGCTCTAGGGATCATTCCAAAGTGAAGCACGCGAGGATCTGCATAAGACAGTTTTAGGTGGGCCGCTTTAATAGGATCTATATCTCCAATCAAGTCTGAAACACTCACATCTGGCGTAGCTAATTTCTCAAAAAAGCGATCCTCCCTTGCCAACCAGCTTATGGGTGTTTTCTCTCCCATCTCTGCTATTAAATCTATCGCAAATGTAGAGATAGGATTTAAAGGGTCATCATTAATTTCAGAACCATTGACTACCGGAATAAACGGATCTAATAAATAAACCATTGCTCGGGCCAATCGTGTTTTTGCCTGCCCTCTTAAACCGAGTAAATTAATATTATGCATAGACAAAATAGCACGCTCTAACTCAGGAAGGACGGTATTTTCATAACCTATGACGCCGTTGAAAGGGGTGGTTTTATTCTTCAGATGTGTAATTAAATTATCCCTGAGTTCTAGTTTAATAGATCTCGATACATAGCCAGATTGCTTTAATTCACCTAAGGTTTTTAGTGTAGTTATTTCCATTTATCGAATTCTTTTTTTTCTGTTATTTTCATAGTCTTCAAAGATCATTCCGCCCAAGCCTTTCAAGCCAGTGTAAAACGCCTTCCCTTTATTGGCTGCCGTAAATTCTTGGACAAACTGCATGAGGTATGGATCCTGAGCAATCATGAAAGTGGTGATGGGTATGTTTACTTTTTGTGCTTGTCTCGCCATTCTGTAACATTGATCTACAATATGTTGATCTAATCCAGATGAATTTTTATAATAAGAGCCATCCTTTAATTTGAGACAACTTGGCTTACCATCCGTGATCATGAAAATTTGCTTATTGGTATTGCGCTTTCTCCTAAGCATATCCATGGCCAAAGACAAGCCCGCGACCGTGTTGGTATGAAAAGGCCCTACTTTTAAGTATGGTAAATCTGCCACCGCTATGGGCCAGGCGTCATTGCCAAAAACCAAGATTTCAAGACTGTCTTTAGGATAGCGTGTGGTGATCATTTCTGCCAAAGCCATGGCCACCTTTTTAGCAGGGGTAATTCTATCTTCCCCATAAAGAATCATGCTGTGGCTAATATCTATCATCAGGACTGTACTCATTTGTGCTGCATGATGAGACTCTTTAACCACAAGATCTTCTTCTCTTAATTCAAAAGATCCTATCCCATTATTGATCTGGGCATTTTTAAAGCTTTCAGTAATGTCTATAGAAGACATGGCATCTCCAAATTGAAAGGCCCTCAGATCTCCAGAGGGTTCTTCTCCCATTCCAATTTTTGGTGTTTTATGGTTTCCAGAACCTGCCTTCTTAAGCGTGCCAAATATTTGATCCAAAGCGTGTTGCCTAATTAACCTTTCCATCTTAGCGGTAAGGGAAACGACCCTTTTGGCAGATTCATCTCCATTTTCACCAGAGTTCTCAGGATCATTAGGCTCTAAGGCCTCTTGAACATATCCTTTAGATTTGAGGTCTTCAATAAAGTCTTCTATGGTATATTCCGGAGTGGTGAGCTCGTATTCCTTATCGAGTTCTCTAAGCCAATCAATGGCTTCGTCAAAGTCACCTGAGGTGTGGGTAATGAGCTCTTTGAATATTTCAAAAAGTCGCTCAAAAGGTGTTTGGTTTGGCGCTTTATAGGGAGTAAAACGAAAACCTAATGTCTTGCGATTTGCCATATCTAAAAATACTACAAATCACAGATATTATAAAGCCTTTTTAAAGGAATTAAAAAGCGTTTAACATCATTTTTGTCTAGAGGCTAAACGTTCAACAACTTCTGCTAAACTAGTCTCTTTTGCGTGTAACAACATTAGATAATGGAACAAAAGGTCCGAAGACTCCTCTAAAAATAATTCTCGGTTATTGTCCATGGCTTCGATCACAACTTCTACCGCTTCTTCTCCCACTTTTTGAGCAATTTTATTAATGCCTTTCTCAAATAAACTCGCCACATAACTTTGATCTCCATTAGCATTAGAAACCCTTGAAACAATGGTCTCTTCTAAAGTGGTTAAAAAGCCATAAGTAGGGGTGTTGGCTTTATTCCAACAACTATCTGATCCCTTATGGCAAGTAGGCCCCTCTGGGTGCACTTGTATTAATAACGTGTCATTATCACAATCTACAGCAATGTCTACAAGATTCAAAAAATGGCCACTCTCCTCACCTTTTGTCCATAAACGCTTTTTTGAACGACTGTAAAAGGTCACTTTTTTTGTTTGAGTGGTTTGTGTGAATGCCTCCTGGTTCATATAGCCCAACATGAGTACATTTTTGGTCTCGGCATCTTGGATAATTGCTGGAACCAAACCGTCTGAATGTTTTGAAAAATCTATGTTCATCTGCATTATTTAAAGTCTAACTGGTATATTTTTATCTTTTAAAAAAGTCTTTAATGCTGGAATACCTATTTCTCCGTAATGGAAAATACTAGCTGCAAGTGCGGCATCGGCTTTACCGAAGGTAAAGCTATTATAGAAATCTTCCATATTCCCAGCACCACCAGAGGCAATAATAGGAATATTAACACTTTCTGCCATTTTGGCTAAGGCTTCATTGGCAAAACCACTTTTTGTACCGTCATGATCCATGGAGGTAAACAAAATTTCTCCAGCCCCTAGTTGTTCTGCTTGCTTTGCCCAATCGAATAAATCTAGATCCGTTGCTTGCTTTCCACCAACTAAATGAACCAACCACTGATCACCAACCTTTTTGGCATCTATGGCCACTACCACACACTGTGCCCCAAAAGCTTCTGACAATTCTTTAATAAGCGCTGGCCGCCTTACGGCCGACGAGTTAATGGATACTTTATCTGCCCCATTCTTAAGTAGTATTTCTACGTCTGCAACACTGCTAATACCTCCCCCAACAGTAAAAGGAATGTCTACAGCTGCTGCTACCTGGAGCACCAAATCTGCCATGGTTTTCCGTCCCTGCTCTGTAGCAGAAATATCTAAAAAAACGAGTTCATCTGCACCTGTCGCAGCGTATTTAGTGGCTAGTTCTACAGGGTCTCCTGCATCTCTAAGGGACACGAAATTAACTCCCTTTACCGTACGCCCATCTTTTATATCCAGGCAAGGAATGATTCTTTTAGTTAACATGTTGGCGTATTTAAAATAAACTGTTCTATCTCTTTTAAAGAGATTCTATCTTCATATATCGCTTTTCCAACAATGGCACCGTCACAGCCCACAGCACTCAGGTCATAAAGGTCTTGAAGTTTTGCAACGCCTCCACTAGCAATGAGTTTTATGTCTTTTAGTTCTCTGATCATTTTTTCATATAAAGCGATAGAAGGACCTTCAAGCATACCATCTTTAGAAATATCTGTACAGATAACATCTGATATGCCTTTTGTCATATAATTAGCTACATAAGGAATTAAGTCTTCTTTAGATGTTTCTAACCAACCAGAAATAGCTATTTTTTCATTGGCCGCGTCTGCCCCTAGTATAATTTTATGCGCCCCATAGGTCTTGATCCAAGATAAAAAGCGTTGGGGATCCTTCACTGCAATACTGCCTCCAGTAATTTGCTTGGCACCTGATTCAAAGGCTATTTTAAGGTCTTGGTCTGTTTTAAGCCCTCCGCCAAAATCGATCTTTAAATTTGTTTTGGTCGCTAAGGTTTCCAAAACTTTGTGATTCACAATACCCTGAGATTTAGCACCGTCTAGATCTACTAAATGTAGGTATTCTACTCCGTGGTCTTGAAATGACTTAGCTACCTCCAAAGGGTCATTGGAATAAATTTTTGCCGTGTTGTAATCTCCTTTCGAAAGTCTTACACATTGACCATTAATAATATCTATAGCGGGTATTATTCTCATTTTATAGGGCTAAAAAGTTTTCTAAAATTTTATTTCCAACAGTACTGCTCTTCTCTGGGTGAAACTGTGTGCCAAAAAAGTTGTCTTTGGCCAAAGCGGCACTATAGGGAATATCATACTGACAAACAGCAATGGTCTCCGAAGACAAGCCAGCATAATAGGAATGAACCATATAAATATAAGCGTCCTCTTCAATTCCATTGAAAAGGGGACCCTTCAATTGCGCAATGCTATTCCACCCTATATGAGGTACTTTTAGCTTTTTTTCAAATGCACTTACTTCCACATCAAAAATGCCCAATCCTTTTGTATTGCCTTCCTCTGAACGGTTACACATCAGCTGCATGCCCAAACATATACCCAAAACTGGTTGTGTTAGCTGGGGTAACAATTGATCTACCCCACTGGCTTGTAGCTTTTCCATAGCAGCAGCGGCATGACCTACTCCTGGAAAAATAACCTTATCTGCTTTTTCTATGACTGTTAAATCATGGGACAAAAGCGCTTTTACACCCTGTCTTTCTAAAGCAAATAATACACTTTGAATATTACCTGCACCGTAATCTACTATGACTATATTCATTATAAAACACCTTTGGTTGAGGGTAAAAATAATTTGTCCGGATCTCTTTTAATCGCCATTTTTATGGCCTTGGCAAAGGCTTTAAAAATAGCCTCAATCTTGTGGTGCTCATTTTGCCCGGTCGCTTTTATATTTAAATTGGCTTTTGCGCCATCTGAAAAGGATTTAAAAAAATGCACAAACATTTCAGTAGGCATTTTACCGATCATTTCACGTTTAAATTCAGCCTCCCAGACCAACCAATTTCTACCTCCAAAATCAATGGAAACATGCGCCTCACAGTCATCCATAGGTAGGCAGAATCCGTACCGCTCTACCCCAAGCTTATTTCCTAGTGCTTTGTGAAAAGCTTCTCCTAATGCAATAGCGGTGTCTTCAATGGTGTGGTGTTCATCTACTGCTAAGTCTCCTGTCACCACTATATCTAAATCTATCAATCCATGTCTGGACAACTGATCCAACATATGATCAAAAAAATCAATCCCAGTTTTAATCCTTGAGGTGCCTGTACCGTCTAAATCCATCTCTATGGAAATTTGGGTCTCATGGGTATTACGCTCGAGGCTAACTTTGCGTTCTCCTGCCCTTAAAAAGCTATATATCTCACTCCATTCAGTAGTTTCCTTAGCAATAAAATCTTCTAAATCTTTCTGATTATCAGAGAGTTCTTCGCCGCCAAGACCTACTTCTTGTCGCATAAAAATGGCTTTAGCACCAAGATTTTTAGCCAAAGCCACATCTGTTATTCTGTCACCAATCACAAAAGAATTCGCTAAGTCATAAGATCCGTCCATATAAGCAGACAGCAATGCAGTCCCAGGCTTTCTGGTGGGTTTATTCTCACTGGCAAAGGTCTTGTCTATTATGACCTTAGAAAACACCACACCCTCTCTTTCAAAACTGTCAATTATAAAATTTTGAACCGGCCAAAAGGTGTCTTCCGGAAATGAATCGGTCCCCAAACCGTCTTGATTAGAGACCATGACCAATTCAAAATCTAATTCTCTAGCAATCTTGGCCAAATATTGAAAAACATAGGGATAAAAAACCAATTTCTCAAATGCGTCTATTTGATAATCTTCGGGTTCCTTGATTAAGGTGCCATCTCTGTCTATAAAAAGTATTTTTTTCATGACAATGTATAAAGGGTTTCTATGAGTTTTTTATTTTCATCTGGGGTACCTACTGTAAACCTTAGGGTGTTTTCACAATGAAGCTGTTTAGACCTGTTTCTAACCACAATACCCTGGTCTAATAATTGGCGGTATCTCAGATCTGCATGATCTACTCTGGCCAGCACAAAATTGGCTTCTGAAGGAAATACTTCTTTTACAAAGGGAAGTTCCTTTAGAGCATTTTCGAGGACTTTTCTTTGTGCTACAATCAGATTTACTTCGCTCTGGATTCGTTCTCCTTGCTCCAATCGCTCTAGTGCCTTTGATTGAGTGAGTTCATTGACATTGTAGGGCGGTTTAATTTTGTGCAGTAAATTTATAATTTCTGGAGAAGCCATGAGCATACCCAATCGAATACCAGCTAAACCATAGGCTTTAGAAAGTGTTTGAATCACCACCAGATTAGGAAAATCTGACAGTCTGTTCGCCCAACTTGGTGTATCTGTGAAATCTATATAAGCCTCATCTACCACTACCAAACCCTTAAAAGTATTCAGAATTTCTTCTATATGAATGCGATCCATAAGGTTTCCACTAGGATTGTTGGGACTACAGATAAACAGTATTTTAGTTGCTGTGAAAGCATGACTTCTATACTGTTCCATGTCTATTTCAAAGGCAGTTGTGAGCGGTATTTCGTGCACTTGAACACTATTGATTCCTGCTAAAACGCCATACATACCATAGGTGGGTGGAAAAGTAATTACAGCGTCCTGATTGGGCTCACAGAAGGCGCGGAATAATAAATCCAGTACTTCATCACTACCGTTCCCAAACAGCAATTGGTTTTCAGGTAGATTTTTTAAAGAAGCCACACTGCTGCGGAGCGACCTTTGTAAAGGGTCCGGATACCTATTGACCCCTGTCTCATTGGGATTTTCGTTGGCATCTAAAAACACCATCTGAGTCCCATTAGACACATATTCGTCTCTAGCAGAGGTATATGGAGCCAATGATTTCACGTTCTCTCTACAGAGGCTCAGGGGATTAAATTCGCTTTTATTCTCCATCTCTCAAATCGTTTAAGCGAATGCTTACCGCATTTTTATGAGCGTCTAAGCCTTCTGCAGCAGCCATTAATTCAATACTCTTTCCTAAGGATTGTAAGCCTTTTGCAGTCAATTTCTGAAAACTAATACTATTTAAAAAAGCATCTAAATTAACCCCACTATATTGTCTGGCATATCCGTTGGTCGGTAGGGTATGATTGGTTCCAGAAGCATAATCACCTGCACTTTCTGGACTGTAATTTCCTATAAAAACTGAGCCTGCAGCGCTTAAGTGATCTAGGTAATAGGCTTCTTCTGAGACACACAATATGTAGTGTTCAGGGGCATATTGGTTAATTAAGGACACCGCAGCTTCTTTAGTTTCCAGAAAAATCATTTTACTGTTCTCCAAAGCTTTACTAGCAATCTCTTTTCTAGATAATACCGCACATTGAGCCATTAATTCTTGGCTTACTTCTTCAATGAGTGGCTCATAGGTAGTTACAAAAATAACCTGACTGTCTGGACCGTGCTCTGCTTGAGAAAGTAAATCGGATGCAATGTAGGAAGCCTTGGCTGTTTGGTCTGCCATCACAAGTAACTCACTAGGACCTGCGGGCATATCTATGGCTACGTCATATCTAGTAGCCCATTGTTTGGCCACGGTAACATATTGATTACCTGGTCCAAAAATTTTATAGACTTTGGGTACCTGAACAGTACCAAAAGTCATGGCGGCTATGGCTTGAATACCGCCAATTTTAAATATTTTGGTGACCCCACACAAAGCAGCTGTATATAAAATAGCTGGGTGTACGGCACCTGATTTGTCTGGAGGGGTACACAACACAATCTCTTTACAACCGGCAATTTGTGCTGGAATGGCCAACATTAAAATAGTAGAAAATAGCGGTGCAGAGCCCCCTGGAATATAGATACCTACTTTTTCAATAGGCCTTTTTTCCTGCCAGCAGTGCACTCCTGCGATATTTTCAACAGATACCTTAGGAGTTATTTGTGCCCGGTGAAAAGCTGTTATTTGATCTTTTGCTTGAATAATGGCTTGTTGCAACTCAGGGGATACTAGTTGCTTTGCATCTTCAATTTCTTTTGTAGAGACCTTATAATCGCTTAAAGACACACCGTCAAATTTCTCTGTAAATTGGGCAATAGCCTTGTCTCCATTGGCTTTAACACTCTTGAAAACATCAGAAACAATCGGTTCAATATCTTGATAGGAAGCGGTAGGTCTTTTTAGAATGTCTTCCCATTCTATCTTTATAGGATTTTTATATACATTCATATTACAAAACCATTTTCTCTATTGGGCACACTAAAATACTTTCTGCACCTGCTAATTTTAACAAATCTATTACTTCCCAAAAAGAATCTTTCTGAATGACCGTATGCACAGAGCTCCATCCCACTTCTGCTAAGGGTAGCACTGTGGGGCTTTTCATTCCAGGAAGTATGTTCAACACAGCATCTAATTTTTCATTAGGCACATTGAGTAATACGTATTTAGATTCTCTAGCCCTCAAGACTGATTTAATTCTAAAGACAAGCTTTTCTAAAATAGGCCTAACTTCTGAAGATAGTTCAGGTGAAACCGCTAAAACAGCCTCACTTTTTAAAATAACATCTACCTCTTTGAGGTTGTTTTTAAACAGGGTACTACCGCTAGAGACAATATCACAGATGGCGTCTGCCAAGCCAATATTAGGAGCTATCTCCACAGATCCATTGATTAAATGTATGTCTGCATGAATACCATTTTTTTTCAAATAAGATTGAACAGTATTAGGGTATGAAGTGGCAATCTTTATTCCATCAAAATCTTTCACCCCATTATAGAGGGTCTCTTTAGGAATGGCCATAGATACTTTACATTTAGAAAATCCTAATTTCTCTGCAATAGCAATGCCCTCTCCCTTTTCAATAAGAACATTCTCCCCAATAATGGCAATGTCTACCACACCGTCTTTAAGGTATTGTGGAATGTCTCCATTTCTTAGGTAAAAGACCTCTAAGTCAAAATTTCTGGCCATGGCTTTTAATTGGTCTTTTCCATTGTCTATAGAAATTCCACATGCCTTCAATAAATCAATAGAGTCGTCGTGTAAACGTCCACTCTTTTGAATCGCAATTTTAAGTCTGTTCTTCATAATTATTTTAATAAAAAAATAAAAACCCGTTTGATTGCTCAAACGGGTTTCAATATGGTTGTTAACAACAATACATCATTACCTCGCCTGAGCGCAGTATATAATATGATGATGTGTATGAGTTTGTGTCATAATTAAAGTACAAAAGTAATCAATTCCTTTAAATTGGCATGAGATAATTAAATAGTTTTTAAAATATCACAAACCCCTAAATCCTTGTGAAAAATATTTCAAAAGGGGTGCCTTTGAAAATAGATTTAGTTATTTCCTAAAATAATAGGCATTCCTGAATCTCCACCACCAATGACAATCACTTTTGAATTTGGCGATTCAGATAATTTAATAGTAGCTTCAATCCCTTTATCCTGTAAAATTTTATCTGTGAGAGAAGCACTCAGAATTCTGTTAGCGTCTGCTTTACCCTGTGCCTCAATAATCTGACGCTCGGCCTCTTTTGCTGCTGTGATCAATTTAAACTCATACTCCAAAGACTCCTGTTCTTGCTTTAGTTTACTCTCAATAGCGGTTTTAATAGTCGCTGGCAAGGTAACATCTCTAACAAGAACCTCATTTAATTGAATGTACTGCCCATCTACAATTTTCTTGGTCTCTTCAAAAATCTCTGCTTGAATCGCATCCCTTTTACTAGAGTATAATTGTTCTGGAGTATACCTACCCACTACAGAACGAGCAGCAGATCTAATGGTAGGCAACAATACTCTTTGTACATAAGCTTCTCCCTTCTCTTGGTGTAATTTTCCTAAAAATTCATATTTAGGCTCAAACCAAGCTGAGGCATCTAACTTTATTTCCAATCCATTAGAAGAAAGCACTTGCATTTTTTCAAATACTTCTTGCTGACGCACTTCATAAATGAACACTTTGTTCCATGGGGCAATCACATGAAAACCCTCTCCTAAAGGCGGTTCATCTGTTACTACACCATTTCCAAAGGTCTTATAAAGTACTCCTGCCCTACCTGAACCTATTGTCAAAGTAGATTTAGAAACAAAAACGATTAATACAATAAATAAAATAACAAGTGGCATGGCCACTTTAGGCAACTTGTCCATAATTGATAATTTTTAATAAAGGTACAATAAAAATGTACGTTTAGGTTAGCATTCCACCATCTACATTTAAAACCTGACCAGTGACATAAGCAGATAAATCAGAAGCCAAAAACACACATGCGTTGGCTACATCTTCAGGACTTCCTCCTCTTTTTAACGGAATGCCATCTCTCCATGATTGCACCGTCTTCTCATCCAGTTTATCTGTCATTTCTGTTTCAATAAATCCCGGAGCAATGGCGTTACAGCGAATGTTTCTAGAACCCAATTCAAGGGCTATAGATTTTGTAAATCCAATCATTCCTGCTTTAGACGCTGCATAATTAGATTGACCAGCATTTCCTTTAACCCCCACTACACTACTCATATTAATAATACTACCAGAGCGTTGTTTTAGAAAAGTACGCTGGGCAGCTTTGGTCATATTAAATACAGATTTTAGGTTAATTTCCATCACTGCGTCAAAGTCTTCCTCCGACATGCGCATGAGAAGATTATCTTTAGTCACTCCTGCATTGTTAATTAAAATATCTATAGTGCCAAAATCTGCTACTACAGCAGTGATCAAAGCTTCTGCTTGTTCAAATTTTGAGGCATCGCTTTTGTAAGCTTTTGCTTTAACCCCCAATTGGGTTAATTCTTCTTCTAAAGCTAGCGCTGGTGCCTCACTTGAGGCATATGTAAAAGCTACGTTGGCTCCGTGTGCTGCAAAAATTTTAGCAATTCCCATGCCAATACCTCTACTAGCACCAGTAATGATGGCTGTTTTGTTTTCTAATAATTTCATGATAATGTATTAAATATATTGTGGTAAATATAATAGAAGTACCGAGCTTAGACCAAAAAAAATCCCGCAAAAAGCGGGATTTAATATCACTTAGAATAAATATTATCCAAGAACTTCTTTTACTTTCTTTCCAATTTCTGCGGGAGAATCTACTACGTGAATTCCAGAAGCTCTCATAATAGCTTTTTTAGCTTGTGCGGTGTCATCTGAACCACCAACTATAGCACCTGCATGTCCCATAGTTCTTCCAGCAGGAGCTGTTTCACCAGCAATAAAGCCAATGATTGGTTTTTTACTACCACTTTCCTTATACCATTTAGCTGCGTCTGCTTCTAATTGACCTCCTATTTCTCCAATCATTACAACTGCTTCAGTCTCTGGATCATTGATGAGTAATTCCACCGCTTCCTTTGTGGTAGTTCCAATGATTGGGTCTCCACCAATTCCAATTGCAGTAGTAATACCTAATCCTTGTCTTACGACCTGATCAGCTGCCTCGTACGTTAAGGTTCCAGACTTAGAAACAATACCCACGGTACCTTTCTTAAAAACAAAACCAGGCATAATACCTACTTTAGCTTCTCCAGGTGTGATCACCCCAGGGCAGTTTGGTCCAATTAATCTGGTAGGCATATTTTTAATATAATCATTTACTTTTACCATATCTGCTACAGGAATCCCCTCAGTGATGGTAATGATTACTTTAATTCCTGCATCTGCCGCTTCCATAATGGCATCGGCCGCGAAGGCCGGAGGAACAAATAAAATAGAAGTGTCTGCGCCAACTTGAGAAACTGCATCTGAAACTGTATTGAAAACAGGTTTCCCTAAGTGGGTTTGTCCTCCTTTACCTGGAGTAACTCCTCCTACCAATTGCGTTCCGTATTCGATCATTTGCTCCGCATGAAAAGTACCTTCTCCTCCTGTGAAACCTTGAACGATAATCTTTGAATCTTTATTGACTAAAACACTCATATCTATATTTTAAAATTTTTAAGCAAAAATAGCCTTTTGTAAGGGAAAATTAAAAATTTAAAGGTCTTTATTCTGTTTGTTTTGCAACATTTTGGGCAATTGTTTTAGCTGGGCCAATTGTTTTAGTTGCTCCCTTGACTCTTGAACTGGTGTGCCGAAATAAGACTTGCCACCTGGAATTGATTTAGTGACCCCAGTTTGTCCCATTACTACTGCTTTTTCCCCTATAGTGATGCCACTCGTGGTACCCACTTGACCCCATAAGGTCACACGGTCTTCTATAATAACACAACCCGCGACGCCTGTTTGAGATGCTATAAGGCAGTGTTTGCCAATCACTGTATCATGCCCTATATGCACTTGATTGTCTAATTTTGTACCTGCTCCAATGGTGGTTGTACCACTCACTCCTTTATCTATGGTACAAAGGGCCCCAATCTCTACATGATTTTCAATGCTGACCGTTCCGGTCGATACCAGTTTGTCATGACCCTCTGCCCTATTTTTATAGTAAAATGCGTCTGCACCAATGACCGTACCTGCATGAATAGTTACATGATCACCAATAATACAATGGTCATAAATCACCACATTTGGATGAATAACACAATGCTCTCCAATCGTGACATGATTGCCTATGAAGGCTTGAGGTTGTATTAGGCTGTGTTCCCCTATTTGAGCAGTGGCAGCTATATTGGCTTGGGATGGGATAAAGGGTTTGAAATGTTTGCTCAGTACATTGAAATCACGAAAAGGATCATCTGAAATTAATAGCGCTTTACCTTGTGGGCAGGGCACTTCCTTATTGATCAATACAATGGTAGCAGCTGAGTGTAGTGCCTTTTCATAATATTTGGGATGGTCTACAAATACAATATCTCCTGGGGTCACCACATGAATCTCATTCATCCCTGTAACTGGGAACATGGGGTCTCCAATATAAGAGACCCCGATAATTGCAGCAATGTCTTGGAGTGTTTGAGATGTTGAAAACTTCATCTTGCTACTCTTTCACTCTTTCCATATAGGCACCTTTTTCGGTGTCTATTTTAATCTTGTCTCCTTCGTTAATAAAAAGAGGCACATTTACCTGAGCTCCTGTTTCAACAGTGGCTGGTTTAGTTGCATTTGTAGCGGTATTCCCTTTTACTCCCGGTTCGGTGTAAGTAACTTCTAACACAATACTCGCCGGCATATCTACAGATAATGGGGCGCTGTCTTCTGTGTTAAATAAAATAGTCACCACAGTACCCTCTTTTAATAATCCTGGAGCATCTAATGATGATTCTGGAAGGGTAATTTGATTGTAATCTTCTGTATTCATGAAGTGATAGGTATCGCCTTCTGGATAAAGATATTGGTAAGACCTTGTCTCTACCCTAACTTCATCAATTTTATGACCTGCAGAAAATGTATTGTCTAATACTTTACCATTGCTGACACTTTTAAGCTTGGTTCTAACAAATGCTGGGCCTTTTCCTGGTTTTACGTGAAGAAATTCAATGATTTTATAAATATCGTTGTTGTATCTAATACACAATCCTTTTCTAATATCTGATGTAGATGCCATTTTTTTATTGTCTTAATTATTACTAAAATATCCTTTCATTATACCCCTTTGAGAATCTCTGATAAACTGGAGAATTTCATCCCGTTCATTGGTCGCTTCCATTTCTGCTTCTATAATTTGAACGGCCTGGGTATTGTTATAATTTCTTTGATAGAGTATTCTATAGATATTCTGAATCTCTCTGATCTTATCTGTGTCAAACCCTCTTCTTCTCAATCCTACAGAGTTTATGCCTACATAAGAAAGTGGCTCTCTAGCCGCTTTGACAAATGGGGGGACATCTTTTCTCACCAAAGAGCCTCCAGTAACAAATGCGTGTTGCCCAATAGACACGAATTGATGTACGGCCACTAGACCTGCTAAAACTACATTTTCACCAATAGTTACGTGTCCTGCTAAAGTAGAATTGTTAGAAAAAATAGCATTATTACCCACCAAACAGTCATGGGCTATATGACAATATGCCATAATGAGACAATTTGAACCAATGACAGTTTTCATTCTATCCGTAGTTCCCTTATTAATAGTCACACATTCTCTTATAGTGGTGTAATCTCCAATTTCTACGGTAGTATCTTCTCCATTGTATTTTAAATCTTGTGGTGGAGCGGAAATAACTGCTCCAGGAAAAATATTACAGTTTTTCCCAATACGGGCACCTTCCATGATAGTCACGTTGGATCCTATCCAAGTGCCTTCTCCAATAATGACATTATTGTGAATGGTCGTGAAGGGTTCTACTACAACATTTTTGGCAATTTTCGCACCTGGGTGTATGTAAGCTAAAGGCTGGTTCATTTATTTCTTTTTAACAATTTGGGCCATTAATTCAGCTTCACAAACCAACTTATTATTGGCATAAGCATAGGCTTGCATATGGCATATTCCCCTTCTAATAGGAGAAATAAGACTACAGTGGAAAATTAATGTATCTCCGGGAATGACTTTTTGCTTGAATTTCACATTGTCCATTTTCATGAATAAAGTGAGGTAATTTTCAGGGTCTGGCACTGTACTTAGCACAAGAACTCCTCCTGTTTGTGCCATGGCTTCTATTTGCAAAACACCTGGCATTACTGGTGCTCCTGGAAAATGTCCAACAAAAAAATCTTCGTTCATGGTGACATTTTTCATTCCGACTACATGGGTGTCTGAAAGTTCAATAATACGGTCTATCAGTAAAAATGGTGGCCTATGGGGAAGCATATCCATGATCTGATGTATGTCCATTAAAGGTGGTGCATTTAGATCATATTTAGGCACCTGATTTCTCTTTTCTGCCTTAATCATGGCACAGAGTTTTTTTGCAAACTGAGTGTTTACATAGTGTCCTGGCTTGGTGGCTATCACTTTACCCCTGATTCTAGTGCCTGCCAACGCTAAATCTCCTATGACATCTAATAACTTATGTCTGGCTGCTTCATTAGGTTGATTTAAAGTGAGATTATCTAAAATTCCATTTGGTTTTACAGATAATTTAGATTTGTTAAACGCTTTTTCTAGCTTAAGCATTGTTTCAGGAGAAATCTCTTTGTCTACGTAAACAATAGCGTTATTTAGATCTCCTCCTTTGATTAAACCATGATCTAGTAGGGTTTCTAATTCGTGTAAAAAACTAAAGGTTCTAGCCTCTGAAATCTCACTTTTGAATTCGGAAATATGGTTTAAAGTAGCATTTTGAGTACCTAATACTTTAGTGCCAAAATCTACCATGGTGGTTACTTGGTAATGATCCGCAGGAATTAAGGTAATTTCAGATCCTGAAGTTTCATCTGTGAAAGTAATCACTTCAGTCACTACAAATTCTTCTCTAAGCGCTTCTAGAGTCTCTATACCAGCACTTTCTAAAGCAGCAATAAAAAACTTTGAAGATCCATCCATAATGGGTGGTTCAGCAGCGTTTAATTCAATGAGAACATTGTCTATTTCCAAACCAACTAAGGCAGCGAGTACATGCTCTGAAGTTTGAATACTCACCCCGTCTTTTTCTAAATTTGTACCCCTTTGGGTGTTCACTACATATTGTGCTTCTGCTTGAATAGTAGGCGTCTCTTTTAAATCTACTCTTTTAAATCTGTAGCCTGTATTTTCCAGGGCTGGTTTAAAAGTCATGGTCACTTCTGCTCCTGTATGTAACCCTACTCCAGTGAGTGTTACTTCTTTAGCAATGGTAGTTTGTGCAACTGTCTTTTCTAACATTACAAATAATCTTTTGTATCTAGTTTATGAATGGTTTTTGGCAAATTTTTAAAATGGACATAAGATTTATTAAAATCTTGATATCCAAAAGCTGGTGATCCCTGTAAGACCTCCTTAGATTTTACATTTCTTCCTACTCCTGATTGGGCCTGTACTTTCACATAATCACCAATGGTAATGTGGCCTACAATACCTACTTGGCCTCCGATCATACAGTGTTTTCCAATTTTGGTAGAACCTGCTATTCCGGTCTGAGCAGCAATGACTGTATGTGCTCCAACTTCTACGTTATGTGCAATTTGAATCTGATTATCTAATTTAACCCCTTCTCTAATTAGAGTGACACCAATGGTAGCCCTGTCTATTGTTGTTCCTGCACCTACATCTACGTGATCCTCAATAATGACACGACCAATTTGTGGAATCTTTGTATAGCTACCGTCTTCTTGGGGCGCAAATCCAAAACCATCTGAACCAATCACAGCATTGGGGTGAATAACACAATGATTTCCAATCACAGTATCTGAGCATATTCTCGCTCCCGGAAAAATAGTCACCTCATTCCCTATAGTCACATTTTCTGCAATATGAACATTGGGATGAATCGTTACATTATTCCCTATTTTAGTGTGGGCTCCGATATAAGAAAAAGCCCCTAAATATAGGTTCTTTCCATAGGTAGCTTCTTTGTTTACATAACTCGGAGACTCAATACCAGATTTGGTTTTCTTAATACTGTCGTAATAAGACAACAACTTAGAAAATGCACCATAGGCATCTGGAACTTTGATCAATGTTGTACGCAGCTCTTTTTCTGGTACAAAGGTGTCGTTCACTATAGTGATGGACGCATTTGTTTTATATATATAAGGCGTGTATTTCTGGTTGGATAAAAAGGTTAAACTCCCTTTTTCTCCTTCCTCTATTTTAGAGACCGTTTGAACCTCCACGTCTGGGTTGCCTTCTACTTCACCTTCTAGGATCGAAGCAATTTGGCGCGCTGTAAATTTCATAGTGCAAAAGTAAGAAATAATACTTAAAAGCCTTTTTTAGGATAGCATATATAATACTTCTCCACCTTATGGGTCAATGCTTCGAAAAACGAAGGGGCTAATTGGGTAGCAATATTGACTTTTTTGCCTGATTTTTTGATCATATAGATGGGCGTATTTAATGGATTATAGGCCAGATTAGAAAAGGTTCCTGAGAACACAAAATAAGGCCATGTATCCTTTTCGTAGCCTGCTGCCTCTAATAGTTTTGTTTTCGTAGCTTTTTTTGTTTCAGAAAATGGGGTTTCTTTAATTTTAATTTTCAACAAACTACGGTTTAATATCATCCCACATAAATGCGACAAAACAACATCTTTATGATCGCTCCAAGTCTTTATAGCTGCGTAAATATCAGTGTCGTCTAATTTTGAAAATTGCTCCATAGTCTCATCCGACAATTGTATGCCATCCTGATGATTTAAAAAATACATTAAAGCGTTTGTTGCTTGTAAATGCTCTCCTTGCTTAAGTAAGGTCTTTGCCCTTTCAAAAATTTTAATCAATATGGCTTCTGCTGCAATACCTGTTTTATGCAAGTATACCTGCCAGTACATAAAACGTCTGGCCATGAGGTATTTTTCAACTGAATAAAGTCCTTTTTCTTCAATCACTAGAGTCTGATCTACTACATTAAGCATACTGATCAATCGTTCAGAATTAATATTTCCTTCAGCTACGCCAGTGTAAAAGCTATCCCTTTTTAAATAATCAAGCCTATCTACATCTAATTGACTAGAAACAAGTTGATTAAAAAACAACCTTTCGCTTTCTCCTTTAAAAATTGTTATGGCTAAACTTAAAGCGCCATTAAACTGATCGTTTAAAATATGCATGAACTTTAAAGAAAGTGTTTCATGACTAATCTTGGGTATTATGCTATGCTCCATGGCATGAGAAAAAGGGCCATGGCCAATGTCATGCAATAAAATGGCTATTTGTAAAGCCCTTGATTCTTCCTTGTTAATAGCAACGCCTTTGGATTGCAAAACACTAATAGATTGCTGCATGAGATGTACACAACCTAAGGCATGATGAAACCTTGTATGGTGTGCACCAGGATAGACTAGAGAAGATAAGCCCACCTGAGCTATTCTTCTAAGTCTCTGGAAATAAGGCGTTTCAATAAGTTCCAAAATTAGGGGGTCATTAATCCTGATAAATCCGTAAATTGGATCGTTGAATACGTATTGTTTTAAATTGGTTTTCAAAAGCCAGATTATTTTAAACAAATATACACACTTAATGAATAAACACTGCATTTTATGGATAGATGATGAGGTAGATTATCTAAAACCACACTTCCTTTTTTTAAATCAAAAGGGCTATGATGTCATTGGCTTTAACAGTGCCCATGAAGGACTAGTCTATCTTGAGCAAAATGAAGTGAGTATTGTTTTATTAGATGAAAACATGCCTGGCATATCTGGTTTGGAAGCCTTGACAATTATAAGTGAAAAGGGAATTAATGTCCCCGTAATCATGATTACTAATAACCAGGAAGAATACACTTTAAACCAAGCGCTTTCCAATAGTGTTGTTGATTTTTTATTTAAACCCATACACCCTAATCAAGTATATGCTTCTGTTAAAAAAGTATTGGAACAAAAACTAATCACAAACGACAAAAAACAAGCAGATTTTCTAAGCAGTCATTTAAAAATATCGGAGGCTATTTATGAGGCTAATAGTATAGATGACTTTTATCGCTTGTACCAATCCCTTGTAGCATGGCAAATACAGTTTGAAAACAGCCATAATAAATTATTATTAGATATGCTAGAGGGGCATTTCCAAAATGCCAATTTAAAATTTTCAGAATTGGTGACAGACTCCTATGAATCATGGATTCAACACGCCAATGGCCCCATTTTTTCTCATCAATTATTAGACAAAAAAATCATCCCTTTAACCAAAGAGAAAAAAACATTGGTGTTGCTTTTAGACAATCTAAGAGTAGATCATTGGCAAACTATTAAACCTGTTTTAGAAGCACAGTTTAATGTGGTAAAAGATGTGTTTTATACCGCTATTTTACCCACAGTAACTCAATACGCTAGAAACGCTATCTTTTCTGGATTACTTCCTATTGAAATTAAAAACAACTATCCCAAACAATGGAAAGAGGACACTGAAGAAGGCTTGAAAAATGAATTTGAAGCTTTATTTTTTAAAGATTATTGTGAAAGAAAAAACTTAAAAATATCCCATTCTTACGTAAAAATTAATCATAATAAACAAGCAACTGATTACATAAAGGATTTTAAAAAAATAGCAAAAAATGATTTGAATTTTGCTGTAGTTGGCTTTATAGATCAGCTTTCTCACGCCAAAACAACCCATCAGATCATAAATGACATAACACACAACAACAAAGCCTACAGAGAAACTACATTGAATTGGTTTTCAAATACATATCTACAAGAAATTTTAAAGCTGACTATAGATCATAATATTCAACTAATTATCACCACAGATCACGGAGCCATTCAGGTAGAACATCCAAGCATGCTAAAAGGAAATAGAGACCATACAGATAATTTGAGATATAAAAACGGCCACAGAATAAATAGCAGCGCAAAATCGAGCTTCCAAGTAGATGTTCCAGAAAATATTGGCCTTCCTAAAAGCAGCTTGGCTAGCACCTATGTATTTGCTAAAAACAAATCTTTCTTTGTTTACCCTAATGAATTTAACAAATTCGCAGATAAGTACAGAAATTCATATCAACACGGAGGTATTTCCATGGAAGAAATGATGGTGCCTTTTGTGGTGTTAGTACCTAAATAAAAACTAATAAAAAACACAAATGGTTTGGATAATTAATAAGGCTATGGTGATCATACTAAAGAAATTATAATACTTTAAAAACAGTTCCTATATTTGAATGTTTTAACAATATGACACACAATTTTTCAATTCCATCACAAAAGCTCATTTTTTCGATTAAATGCTAGATATTATCTATAAAGAGTCTGATTTAGAAAATCTTTCTCGAGTACTAATAAAAGAATTGCCCTCCAAAATCGTTTGTTTTGAGGCTCCAATGGGTGCTGGAAAAACAACACTCATAAAAGCTATTTTGAAAGCGCTAGAGGCATCTGACAGTGGCCAAAGCCCCAGTTTTGGAATTGTCAATGAATATCCAGATGTTGATGGGAATACCTTAGCTTATCACTTTGATTTTTACAGGCTCAACAGCTTAGAGGAAGCTATGGATTTTGGCATAGAAGAATACCTTGATTTTGATGGATGGATTTTTATTGAATGGCCTGAAATAATTAAAAGTTTACTCCCTAAAAATGTTACTTTTTTAGAAATAAGTATCTTGGATCACACAACAAGACAACTTTACATACAATAATCATGAATCCTACCTCACCTTTTAGTACAGAAGAACTCAAAACACAAGAAGAACGATTAGAGATTCTCAGTAAAAAAGGAGACTTGAATATTGGGGTTCCCAAAGAAGATACTGCTTCTGAAAAAAGGGTTTGCCTTACTCCTGACGCAGTTTCTGCTTTAATTTCAAATAACCACAGGGTTCTTATTGAATCTGGTGCTGGATCAGCTTCTAGCTTTTCAGATGAAGATTATATTAAAGCAGGGGCATTAGTAACTAAATTCAAAAAAGAAGTATTTGAGTGTCCACTTATTTTAAAGGTGTCCCCACCTAGCCTTTCTGAAATAGATTTGATTAAACCCAATAGCTTACTCATATCTGCCATTCAAAAAAAAACACAAAATAAAGCTTATTTCACTGCTTTAGAAGCTAAGAAAATCACTGCTATTGGATTTGAGCTAATCACAGATAGAGACGGAAGCTTTCCTGTTTTAAAATCTTTGAGTCAAATTGGAGGTACTGCTGCTGTTCATATTGCGGCGGAACTAATGTCTTCTTCCAACAACGGGAAAGGACTTCTTTTTGGTAATATGAGCGGAATACCGCCGGTAGAGGTGGTTGTTTTTGGTGCAGGTACTGCTGGGAGCTACGCAGCAGAGTCTGCCCTTAATTTTGGAGCTTCTGTAAAGGTATTTGACGCGTCTGTTTCAAGACTCAGAGCTTTACAGGACCGTTTAAATGTCCCTATTTTCACTTCTACCCTTCAGCCCAAAAACATACTTAAAGCACTTAGAAGATGTGACGTAGCTATAGGGGCTCAAATGGGTAAAAACCACAGCCCTATTATTGTACAAGAATCTATGGTATCTCATATGAAAAAGGGAGCCGTTATTATAGATATGAGTATTGATCAGGGAGGTTGCTTTGAAACTTCCGAACTCACCACCCATCAAAAGCCAACCATTGAAAAGTTTGGTGTAATTCATTATTGTGTTCCAAATATTCCAGCTAGGTACCCTAAAACAGCCTCTGTTTCAATAAGCAATATTTGTCTTCCTTACCTTTTGGAAATTGCAGAAAAAGGTGGTTTAGAAAATGCCCTTAGATATGATAATGGTCTAAGGAATGGCTTGTATCTTTACCGCGGTATTCTAACAAATGCTGCTTTAGCAGAATGGTATGAATTGCCATTTAACGACATTAATTTTTTAATATTCTAGTATGCCCTTTATAAAGAGATTAGGTTATTTCTTGTTTGGATTATCTATTGGTTTGGTTTTTTTAGCTTTTTTTCTAAATAAAAAAACCAAGGAAACAGGCACCTCGTTTTGCTATTTACCCAATTGTAGGGTTTTAAAAGATATGAGGAGTAAACCGCTGTATTTTTCTGAAAGTATTGACCAAGATTTATTGAATAAAACTTTAGACAGCCTTACCATTAATTACTTTTTCCTAGAGGGAGATGTGAATTTCTCTTTGAGCGACACAAAATCTGTTCCATGCAAGACCTACGTCATAGAAGCTGAAATTAAACATAAGGAGGCATTGCTAACAGTTAAAAATTGCCCCTCTAAGCTTGAAGTTCAAGAATTTGAATGGACTAAAGAAGATTAATCTAGATCTATTGAATTTTTCTTCTTTTCCGCTCTGCAGCTAAAAGATCTAATTCTCTGTTTGTTTGCCCAGCTACAGAAGTATTCTCCTCCGCACGCCTCATTAGATAAGGCATAACATCTTTAACGGGTCCAAAAGGAAGGTATTTAGACACATTGTAATTGTTGGCAGCTAAATTATAGGATATATGGTCACTCATTCCATATAATTGACCAAACCATATTCTTGAATCATTCTTTTGAATACCATTTTTCTCCATGGCGTCCATTAATAAATAAGTGCTTTCTTCATTGTGAGTTCCCAAGAAAACAGCTATTCTATCTATATGAGATAGCATAAAACTTACAATCGTGTTAAAATTTTCATCTGTGGCGTTTTTATTCACGCAAATGGGACTTTTATACCCCTTTTCTGCAGCACGAACACGCTCTTTCTCCATATATGCTCCTCTAACTACTTTAATGCCTATTTTAAAATCATGAAGCGTAGCATAATCGTATAAACCTTTAATATAGCTAAGCCTATCCCATCTATATGCCTGCAAGGTATTATAAATTAAAACTTTGTCTTTATTAAACTCTTGCATCATTTCACAAACCAACTGATCAGCAGCGTCTTGCATCCAGCTTTCTTCACCATCTATCAGCAAGGGAATGTTTTGATTGTTCGCTGCTAAACAAATAGACCTAAATCTAGTCTTGACCATAGACCAATCTTGTTTTTCCTGATCTGAAAGAGTGGCGCCTAGTCCTGCTTTTTCATAAAGGGATATACGTCCCAATGCCGTGGGCTTAAAAACCACAAAAGGAATATGCTTTTTTGTAGTAGCAAATGTTATAAGAGATTCAATTTTTTGTTGAACCTGATCAAAATAAGCCTCATTTGACTGACCTTCTACCGAATAATCTAACACAGAAAAAACATTTTTTTCATGCATTGCATCCATCACGGGTTCACAATCGTGCTCATTTACGCCACCGCAAAAATGATCAAATACAGTAGCTCTTATTAAGCGCTCTACTGGCAGGTTGGCCTTTAGCGCAAAATTAGTCACGGCAGTTCCAATTTTAACCAAAGGCTCCTTTGAAATCAATTTAAATAAGAAATAAGCACGTTCTAATGCCGTATCTGACTTTACTGAAAAAGCAGTTGCAGTATCCTCAAAAATTCGCTTCATTTATAACAATTTGTCAAGTGATCAAATATAAGTACAGAATTTATAATCTGTAGTGATTTTTTATCTTTATTTTGTGCCTATAGCCCGTATTATGAAGTCCATAAAAACACCTAATTCAATAGTTCATTTTTCAGACATTGCTATTGAAAAATTGAATGATCATTTACTTGAGACGGATTATTCATCCGTTTTTATTATCGTAGATGAAAATACCCACGAACACTGTTTACCATTATTCCTGCCTAAAGTAGTATCTCAGTCTACAATAGAAATTATTGAACTAGAATCTGGAGAGGAAAACAAAAACATTGAAACCTGTACTCAGGTTTGGAGTGTGCTTTCTGAATTAGGTGCTGATAGGAAAAGCTTAATGATTAATTTAGGGGGCGGTGTTCTTACAGACATGGGTGGTTTTATTGCGGCTACTTTTAAACGCGGCATTCAATTTATAAACGTTCCAACGACACTTTTATCTATGGTAGACGCTTCTGTTGGGGGCAAAACCGGTATCGATCTTGGGGCTTTAAAAAATCAAATAGGGGTTATTACAGAACCAGAAATGGTACTTATTATGCCTGAATTTTTAAATACCCTAGAAGAGAGACAATTGAAAAGTGGGTTTGCAGAAATGCTTAAGCACGGACTAATTCAAAATCATGAGTATTGGAAAATCCTTTCCAAAACAAACCATTATAGAGACTTATCAGCATTAATAAAAACATCTGTTGAAATTAAAGCGGCTGTTGTTATTGAAGATCCCACAGAACAACACCTAAGAAAGATGTTAAATTTTGGGCACACCTTAGGTCATGCTATAGAGTCTTACTGTCTTGAAAACAAGGAAATAAAAACACTATTACATGGTGAGGCTATTGCGATTGGAATGATTTTAGAAGGGTTTATTTCCTATAAAACAGTTGGCCTAACACAAGAAACCGCAGTAGAAATCAAAAACGTATTTAACGCCCATTTTAGTAAGGTGCATTTTATGGAGGAGGACATAAACCAATGCATTGATTATTTAAAATTTGACAAAAAAAACAGCCACGGAGAGGTGAAATTTGCCCTTCTGTCTAATATAGGAGCGCCAGCTATAGATATATTGGTTCAAGAAGAAACCATCAGAGAAGCATTTTCATTTTATTTAGAAAACTAAATGACTTACTTTTTCAAGTAACGCGTTTCAATAATATTAAAATGATGGGTCAAATGTCCTGATAATATAAATCCTGTGGCAGCAACACCCATTTCAGATCCACTAGCAAAGCCTTTGGCGTTCAGTTGCTGAGAGGAAAAGCTTTTAAAAAGTGATAAAGTAGCATTTCTAACAGAGATAAGCTCTTCTTTAATTGAAGCTAAATTGCGGTGAGCAGCATTTGAATTAGGTACATATGCATTTTCATCAAATCCAGGAAGAGCGTTAGTATCTCCTCTAGAAAAACACAAAGACCTATATTGGAAAATCCTTTCTGTGTCTGCCAAATGAATTAAAACTTCTGCAATAGTCCACTTTAATGGAGCATAAGCATCTTGCAGCTTAGATTCGGTCAGTTTTAAAAACAAGTCATCAATATCAGAAAAACCTTTAGATAGACTTTCTAGAAGAGTATTGTCTCCATTATTGTCTATATAGGATTGATAAAAAGGGTTAAAGTCTTCTGAATTTAAATCAGCAATTGTAATCTTGTTTAATAAGCACATTACAATTCATTGAATATAGTATGCATTAAACGCTTTTTATCGTTTATGCTCTCTTCCAAGGAAATCATAGTTTCTGTTCTACTAATACCATCAATATCATCTATTTTGAAAATGATGTTTTTAGCATGTTTGGTATCTTTTGCTCTTATTTTACAAAAGATATTGAATTTTCCTGTAGTAATATGAGCAACAGTAACATTAGGAATGAGATTTAATCGCTCTAAAACAAATTTAGTCTGGTGTGTTTTTTCCAAGAAGATTCCTACATATGCAATGAAAGCATATCCTAACTTCTCATAATCCACTGTAAGTGAAGACCCTAAAATAATACCACCTTCTTCCATCTTTTTTACACGAACATGAACAGTACCTGCAGAAATGAGCAGTTTTTTGGCAATATCTGTAAATGGTGTTCTAGTGTTGTCTATTAACATATCTAGAATCTGGTGGTCTATTTCGTCTAACTTTATCTTGCTCATTGGTAGTTCTTAAATGATGATGCAAAAATAATACAGAAATAGATATAATTCAATGAAATATAGATTTTTTTAATAAAAATGCAATACTCTTAACTATTTAGACACATATACCAGCCACAATATCCTTAATATTTTGAAAAACAGTAGCTTGCAAATCAGAATTAATAATAGCTAAATCTATGATTTTATGAAAAGAGAACTTATTTTCTTGATCAAGTGCATAAAATTCTGGTACAAAAATAATTTTATTAGATTCTAACACCTCTTTGTATTGAATACCTACCATAGTGTCATGAGGGATATTTTTATTCACTAAATGAGGGTGTTTAACACCAAGGTCAAGAAATTCTTTCTGATTTTCTGGAATACCAAAATAGGAAGCTATAGTATAATTTAAATATGATTCACTAGAAATAGCATTTACCGCAGAAAACAAGGCGTGAAAAACCATTGCTCTGCTAACTTCTCTTTGATAATCCTCTGAATAATGGCCAGCTTCAAATAGTATTGTTGGCACACCAAGTTCTTGGAAATAATCACCAACGCATTGATTGTTAAAAGCGTCGTCAAACCTTCCTATTTGATTCGGAATCATTTGTTTCAATGTGTCATTCATGACCGCTATGAGCTTCATCGCTACTTCTCTAGACGGTGTTAGAGAACAATTCTTGTCTGCAGAAGGCGCCAGAAAAGACATGGTTGCAGGCCTTGCTGGTGATCCAACACTGAAAATAGTTCTTTGATCATGGAGATTAAAACAAAAATCAGGAGATATATAATCAAATACAGTCTTTAAAAAAACACTTTCTGGTTGAGAAAAATCTTGAAAGTCTCTATTTAAGTCTACTTGATTCTCATTAAACCTTGTATATGCAAATGCGCCATCTGGGTTAAGAATTGGTATCACAATAAGGGTACATTGCTCAAGTATATGACTAGAGGCTTCTGAAGAAGTGTTCAAAAAATTTATAAAATCTACCAAACCTTTAGTAGTGGTAGATTCGTTGCCGTGCATCTGAGACCACATCAAAATCTTTTTATTTCCAGATCCAAAACGATAAACAGGAATAGGCGTCCCATTGACAGATTCTCCATTGAGATCTTTGACAAAAAAACTATCCCAGTAATCTGTGATTGGTTTTAAATCTGTCAATGGCAAATAGCGGCCTTTAATGGAATGAGTTTTATAATTGAGGTGTGAAAGATATTCTATCAAAATATAGTTATTAATTACAAATGTAACAAATACAGCTTTTACAATTGTAAATACTTTTTGTTTACATTTGTATTGTTATTTGGGCCAAATAAAAGCTGTTTTGGTTACATTTGTTATCAATCAAAATTGAATCATTATTAAAATTACGTAAATCACTTAATTTCAATATTTTAATTGTGTTTAATTAAAGTTTAAGTTGCAAAATTCTCACCATAATGATCCGAATACAGCATCACAATAATCGATATTCACATATTTAAGTTACAATGATAAACAGTCAAGATTTTATAAAAAGATTACAAATAATCATTGATCATTACCAACTTTCAGCCGCTTCTTTAGCAGATAAAATAGCGGTGCAAAGGTCTAGTATTTCACATTTATTATCTGGAAGGAATAAACCTTCACTCGAGTTTGTTTTAAAACTTGTCAGAAAATTTCCTGAGGTGAATTTATACTGGCTTCTCAATGGAACGGGAAACTTCCCTTCTGCCCTATCTGAATCTGACGCGTCTAAAAGCCAGTTTGGAATTAGTTCAGAAGGAAATAATGAAAGTGAACGCTTGAGCAATGAAAAAACAACAGAAATGCCTAAGCCCTTAAAAGAGCCAATGCTCCATTCTATTCACAACAATACTCAAGATGAAATAGAGGCTGTTATAATTTGCTATAAGAATGGAAATTTTAAATCTTATAAAAACTTAGATTAAGGACATTTGTGCTTATTTTTATATCATGAAATATATCTATATCCTATTATTTGCGTTTGTAGTATTAGCTTGCAACCCACCTCAAAGAAATTGCAAAGATTTTAAAACGGGGCGTTTTGAGTTTACTGCAACTATTAATGATGAAACAATAACTACCTCATTTTTTAGAAACGACACCTTAGAAGTTGAAAACTTCAATGGGAAAATTGACAGTAGCAGCATTAAATGGGTCAACGATTGTGAGTATATTCTTAAAAACCTTCATCCAGTCAATGCCGCTGAAGAAACACCTCTGTTAATAAAAATTCTGACCACATCTGACAATGGTTACACTTTTGAGTATGCTACAGTTGGAAGTGCTCAAAAAGCTCGTGGAACCGCCGTAAAAATTGACTAAGCATGTTTGAAATTCTATTAAGTCCAGACGCCTGGGTCGCACTATTAACCCTTACTTTTTTAGAGATTGTTTTGGGTATAGACAACATTATTTTCATTTCAATTGCTGCTGGAAAACTCGCAGATGGAGATAGAAAAAAAGCAACAAACATAGGTTTGGTTCTCGCTATGGTGCTTAGAATTCTATTACTATTGGGTATTTCTCTTTTAACGGCTCTAAATGAACCCCTATTTCAATTAGACACTAAATGGGTACAAGGGAGCATTAGCGGGCAAGCAATCATATTGTTTCTTGGAGGATTGTTTCTACTGTACAAGAGCACCAAAGAAATTCATGAAAAAATCGAAGACAAGTCACATGATGCCAATCAGGTAGCATCTAATCAGACCAAATCTCTAAGAGCCGCTATTATTCAAATCACAGTCATTAACATTGTTTTTTCTTTTGACTCTATACTCACCGCAATTGGAATGACCAATGGGATTTCAAGCAATCCCAATGACGCTCTAGTGATTATGGTCATAGCTGTAATAATCTCTGTGCTGATTATGATGATGTTTGCAAAGCCAGTAGGAGATTTTGTCAATAAAAACCCTACTATACAAATATTAGGCCTATCGTTTCTCATTTTGATAGGTTTTATGCTAACCACTGAAGCGGCTCACCTGTCTCATTTAGTTGTGTTTGATCAAAGCATTGGAAGCATCCCTAAAGGATACCTTTATTTCTCCATAGCTTTTTCACTCATGGTAGAGTTCTTAAATATGAATATTCGAAAGAAACATTAAAACAATGTTGGCTGGCTTCCTGCTTTTCCATCACTAGACGCAGAGGGCTTTGTGTTTTCAGATACTTCCTCAGAATTTTCAGATACTTCTTCAGAATTTTTGGACATCCCATCAGGGTTTTCAGATACTTCCTCAGGATTTTCTACCTCCATGTCTGTTGCTTCAAGATCTCCTTCAGGCTCATATGGTAGTGGATCCAGCGCTGCTGAATTTTTAATTTTTTCGGTACTTAGCTGGTTCCCTAAGGCTTTAATTCCTTTAGGAGCAATGAATTCCTCCATATTTATCTGCGCAGCAGGCTTGGCTTCTTTTCCCCTAGGCTTATTGAACTCTATTTCAAAAACAGGCCTCCAATCAGTAGACACAATCTCTAAATAGGAATTCTCATGTTCGGTAATAAACAAGTCTTCTCTATTAGATTGCTCAATTAAGAAACGCTTTCCAAAGTATTTGTCCTTTTCTCCATCATAATAAATTGCAGAAATTGGTTTAGATGGAATCCATTTTTCCAAAACAATCATATCTTCTTCAAAGTGAAGGGAAAGTTCTGGTGACATGGTTTTTACCACCCCTTTTTGTGTAATCACTAAAAGTAAGTCGTCTCCTTTAAATGCACCTAATAAAGTGCCTCTACCATCTACATTAAGACGTTGAACAACCTCATCGAACCATATATTCCTGGGCTTAAGGGTAGAGACACCTTTTTCTTTAAGTTCTATACGTTTCACCGCGTATTTAGACACAAGATTTCCCTTTGAGCTTCTTCCTTTGATTAAAACATCAGAGAAATCAATATCCCATTTTAATTTCTTTATACTGCCTACCTGTCTTAGTAAAACCGTAATTATCTCTGCCTCTCCATTAGGATTGGCACTAAAATAAAGCACCTCAGAGCCAGAATTACCATTAGTTAGGTCATAAGCTCTATCTCTAGTAACCCCTGTTATATTAAATCTCTTAATGTAACTAGGGCCGTTTTTACCGTCTTTGTAGACTAAATTATAGGTGGTGCGTTTGTCTTTTTTCTTAAACACGGCTACGTGAAGGATGTTTTTAGCTACAAAAGTCTTGCTGTCTACTTTTGTAATCATGACATTCCCGTCTGCTGTAAAAACAATCACGTCGTCAATATCACTGCAATCAGTCACATACTCTTCCTTTTTCAAGGAAGTCCCTACAAAGCCCTCTGCCCTATTGACATATAGCTTTGTATTCCTCATCACAACTTTGGTCGCTTCAATGTCGTCGAATACTCTAATTTCAGAAAGGCGCTCCCTACCTTTTCCAAAGGTTTCTTTTAGGTTTTTAAAGTAGTCAATCGCAAAGTCTATCAAATGAGCCAAATGATGTTTTATTTGGGCCATTTTATCTTCTAAACTACTAATGTACTGCTGCGCTTTATCAATATCAAACTTAGAAATTCTTTTGATTCGAATTTCTGTTAAACGAGCAATATCTTCGGTTGTAATAGCTCTTTTTAGATGGGCTATATGAGGCTTTAATCCTTTGTCAATAGCACTAATTACACCTTCCCAGCTTTCTTCTTCTTCAATATCTCGATAAATTCTATTCTCAATAAATATGCGTTCCAAAGAAGAGAAATGCCACTGGGCTTCCAACTCTTCTAATTGAATTTCTAATTCAGATTTTAATAAGGCCACCGTTCTTTCCGTAGAACGCCTTAACATATCACTCACTCCAATGAAAAGTGGTTTATTGTCTTCAATGATACAGCCCAAAGGAGATATAGAAGACTCACAGGCCGAAAAAGCGTATAGAGCATCTATGGTTTTGTCTGGTGAAATACCCGCAGGAAGATGGATTAAAATCTCCACCTGAGCGGCGGTATTATCTTCAATTTTCTTGACTTTTAATTTCCCTTTCTCATTGGCTTTTAAAATAGAGTCAATTAAAGAAGAGGTGTTTGTTCCAAAAGGAATTTCGGTAATCACCAAGGTGTTTTTGTCAATTTGCCCAATTTTAGCCCTCACTCTAATCTTCCCTCCTCTTAAACCGTCATTGTATTGACTCACGTCAATCACTCCAGCAGTTGGAAAGTCTGGGACTAAAGTAAATTTTTGGCCCTTAAGGTGCTTAATAGAGGCGTCTATTAATTCATTAAAGTTATGGGGTAAAATCTTTGTAGACAATCCTACGGCAATTCCCTCTCCTCCCTGCGCAAGTAATAAAGGAAATTTCACCGGTAAATTTATAGGCTCTTTTCTCCTTCCGTCATAAGAGCTCTGCCACTCAGTAATTTTAGGGCTAAACACCACGGCCAAAGCAAACTTAGAAAGCCTTGCTTCAATATACCTAGAAGCTGCTGCACTATCTCCTGTCAATATATTCCCCCAGTTACCTTGGGTGTCAATTAACAAGTCTTTCTGACCTATTTGCACCATAGCGTCAGCAATACTAGCATCTCCATGTGGGTGGTATTGCATACTATGTCCTACAACATTCGCTACTTTGTTGTACCTACCGTCATCTAATTCCTTTAAAGCATGCATAATCCTCCTTTGAACAGGTTTGAAACCGTCTTCAATAGCAGGCACTGCACGTTCTAATATCACATAGGATGCATAATCTAAAAACCAATCTTTATACATACCAGAAACCTTAGTAAGGGTTTCTTCTGTATTTAGTTCCTCCTGTGAATCAGGAAAGTTTTCTTGCTCAAATTCTTCCATAAATTATTCGCTTATGGGTGCTGTTTCGGAGATAACATCAAGCTCTACCTTGAGGTTGTCTATGATAAATTCTTGTCGTTTTGGGGTGTTTTTTCCCATGTAAAATTCGAGGAGCTGGTCAATAGACATCTTCTTGTCTAACATCACAGGCTCAAGCCTAATATCTTGACCGATAAAATGCTTAAACTCATCAGGTGAAATTTCTCCCAACCCTTTAAATCTTGTTATTTCTGGCTTAGCCCCAACTTTTAACATTGCAGCCTCTTTTTCTTCTGGCGTATAGCAATAATAAGTCTCTTTTTTATTTCTAACTCTAAACAGTGGCGTTTGAAGAATATACAAATGATTGTCTTTAATCAGTTCAGGGAAAAATTGCAAAAAGAAGGTAATTAACAACAATCTAATATGCATGCCGTCTACATCTGCATCTGTTGCAATAACAATATTGTTATAGCGCAAATCTTCCATGGAGTCTTCAATGTTTAGGGCCGCTTGCAGTAAGTTAAACTCTTCATTTTCATACACAATCTTCTTACTCATTCCATAGGAATTGAGTGGTTTCCCCCTTAGACTAAATACCGCTTGGGTATTCACATCTCTGGACTTTGTGATAGATCCAGAAGCAGAATCTCCCTCAGTAATAAAAAGGGTACTCTCCAAGCATCGATCGTTTTTTGTGTCGGGTAAATGTACCCTACAGTCTCGTAGCTTTTTATTGTGAAGGTTACTCTTCTTAGCACGGTCTCTAGCGAGTTTTCTAATACCAGAAAGCTCTTTTCGTTCTCTTTCTGCTTGAACAATCTTTCTTTGCAATGCCTCTGCAGTCTGAGGATTTTTGTGTAAAAAATTATCTAAGTATTGGCCAATAAAATCATTGATGTAGGTTCTTACGGTAGGCATTTCTCCACCCATATCAGTAGAACCGAGTTTGGTCTTAGTTTGACTCTCAAATACGGGTTCCATGACCTTTATAGAAATGGCAGAAATAATGGATTTTCTAATATCTGCTGCCTCGTAGTTCTTTCCGTAAAAATCTTTAATCGTTCGGGCAATAGCCTCTCTAAAAGCAGCTTGATGGGTCCCCCCCTGAGTAGTGTGTTGTCCATTCACAAAGGAGTGATACTCTTCACTGTATTGTGTTTTACTATGGGTAATAGCCACTTCAATATCTGGACCTTTAAGGTGAATAATTGGGTAAAGCATGTCTTCTGCAGCATTATTATCTTCCAAAAGGTCCTTAAGCCCATTTTCGGAGAAATATTTTTCTCCATTAAAAACAATCGTTAAACCAGGATTGAGGTAAACATAGTTTTTGAGCATGCGAATTACATACTCAGCCCTGTATTTATAATTTTTAAATATGGCTGCATCTGGAATAAAACGAACTTTAGTACCCTTTCGTTTAGAAGTTTCCAAAGGTCCCTCCTCTGAAACTAAATTTCCAGCCTCAAAAGTGGCGGTCTTTAATAAATTATCCCTACTGGAAGAAACCTCAAACATGGAGGAGAGTGCGTTCACCGCTTTTGTTCCTACTCCATTAAGTCCAACAGATTTTTTAAAAGCCCTGCTGTCATATTTACCTCCAGTATTCATCTTAGAAACCACATCTACCACTTTTCCAAGTGGAATACCCCTTCCGTAATCCCTTACAGCAACCTCAGTTTCTTTAATGGAAATCTCAATGGTTTTACCGGCTCCCATGACAAATTCATCTATACAGTTATCTATAACCTCTTTTAAAAGGATGTAAATACCGTCGTCTGCAGAAGAGCCATCTCCCAACTTACCAATATACATACCAGGACGCATACGAATATGCTCCTTCCAGTCTAAAGAACGAATATTGTCTTCTGTATATTGAGTTTGTTGCTCCATAATTTATAGCAATAGGATAGGGAGCTAATATAGTGAGGTCTTTAAAAAAATAAAACCCAATCAGGCTAAAGTAATTAACAATAGTGATTGGGTTTTTGTTGATAGGTACTTTTGTGTTCTACACATTAAATCTAAAATGCATGACGTCTCCATCTTGCACAATATATTCTTTGCCTTCTACACGCATTTTCCCTGCTTCTTTTACTTTGGCCTCACTGCCATAGGATTCGTAATCTGCATAAGAAATAACTTCTGCCCTAATAAAACCTTTTTCAAAATCTGTATGAATAACGCCTGCTGCTTGTGGTGCGGAAGCACCCACAGGAATGGTCCAAGCCCTTACTTCCTTAACGCCTGCAGTGAAATAAGTCTCTAAGTTTAATAATTTATAGGCGCCTCTAATGAGTTTTGCAGATCCAGGCTCATCTAAGCCCATATCTTCCAAAAACATTTGACGCTCTTCGTAGCTTTCTAACTCGGTAATATCTGCCTCTGTTCCAACCGCTAAAAAAATCACTTCGGCATTTTCATCTGCCACAGCTTCTTTTACTTTGGTTACATATTCATTGCCACTAACTGCAGCGTCCTCAGACACATTACACACATACATCACTGGTTTGTCTGTAATAAATTGTAGTGGTTTTACAAAAGCTTCCCTATCTTCTTTAGAACATTCAATCGCTCTAATGGACTTACCTGCCTCTAAACCTTGTTTAAGGGCTAATAAAACAGCCTCTTCTTTCTGGGCTTCTTTATTGCCTGTCTTGGCAGCACGTTTTACTTTGTCCAGTTTTTTGTCTACAGTTTCCAAATCTTTGAGCTGCAATTCCATATCTATGGTTTCTTTGTCTCTGATTGGATTTACATGGCCGTCTACATGCACAATATTGTCGTCGTCAAAACAACGAAGTACATGTAAAAGTGCGTCTGTCTCTCTAATATTTCCAAGGAATTGATTTCCCAAACCTTCTCCTTTACTAGCTCCTTTAACCAGCCCAGCAATATCTACTATTTCAACAGTCGCTGGAATAACACGCTCTGGATCCACCAAAGATTCTAATTTCTCTAGTCTTGGATCTGGCACATTGACTACCCCTATATTGGGTTCAATAGTACAAAAAGGGAAATTAGCACTCTGCGCTTTAGCGTTTGAGAGACAATTAAAAAGGGTAGATTTTCCTACATTAGGAAGGCCAACAATACCTGCTTTCATATGCTTGGGTTTAAATTGGTGGCAAATATAAGATTAAGCTTTTAAAAAAGCCTATAAAAAAAGGGAAGTAAAATACAGATGTCTTATTCAGGATGCATAAATCGCTGTTTCTCTAATAAAACAGCCTCTGTCTCTACATGAGACTCATCTGGCACACAACAATCCACAGGGCAAACTGCGGCACATTGAGGCTCTTCATGGAAACCAACACATTCGGTACACTTATCCGGCGATATATAATAAATTTCATCTGAAATAGGATCCTGAACAGCATCGGCGTCAGCCGCAAGGCCATTAGGCAAAACAATGGAACCTTTTAACGAGGTGCCATCACTGTATCGCCATTCTTCTGCGCCTTCATATATGGCGGTATTTGGACATTCTGGCTCACATGCGCCACAATTAATACATTCGTCTGTAATGATAATTGCCATAGTAAAAATTTAAGTTAATCGGGTGTATTGATTACTTTTGCACAAAGGTAAAACCTAAAAACCGCTCAAACAAATATTATGCCCACATATCAAAATAGATTTAATGCTGTTGTTGCTTTTGGAAAAACACTCCAAGCTATGGTACAGGCTAAAGAGGAAAATAAGCGCAATATCCCTCACCTAGAAGATTGGGAAAAACTCATTACTCTTGCGGGTCATAAAAATGGTTGGTTCACGGAGGAAAATATTTGGTATGCCACCGCACAGTGGGCCAAAGAATTGACTACTGAAAAGCTTGAAAAATGGGTGGCTTCCTACCCCACTCCCAAAAAACAACCCATTGTGCTTTTAATCATGGCTGGGAATATTCCTTTGGTGGGTTTTCATGACTTTTTAACCGCCTATCTAGCCGATGCCAAGATCTTAATAAAATTAGCCTCAAACGATCAAGTATTACTTCCTTGGATTTTAAACTTCTTGCAAGCGCACACCCAAGAAGACCCAGATCATGTAAAAGTATTGGAGAAAATAAATGCGCCATATGACGCTTTAATTGCTACAGGTAGTGACAATACCGCCAGATATTTTGAGCATTATTTTGGACACAAACCTAATATTATAAGAAAAAACAGAAATTCCGTTGCTGTAATTACTGGAAAAGAAAGTCCTGAAATACTTGAAAAACTTGGAGAAGACGTCTTTAGGTATTTTGGTCTAGGTTGTAGGTCTGTCTCTAAGATATATGTGCCTGAAGGATATGATTTTGACTTACTATTCAAAGCACTTTATGGATATAGGGACCTTATTGAATATGAAAAATACAGCAATAATTACGATTATAACAAGGCGGTGTATCTCATGAGTTTATTTAAAATACTAGACAATGGTTTTTTAATTATCAAAGAAGACAGCGGCCTCACCTCACCTATAGGATCACTTCATTTTGAATACTACCAGACTTTAGAAACATTGGAAAAAGAGCTGAAAGCAAAAGCTGATTTACTTCAATGTATTGTAGGGCCCTCTGGATTTTTGAACAGTATTGGTTTTGGAGAAACCCAAAAACCAAGCCTGACGGATTACGCAGATGGAGTAGACACAATGGATTTTATTTTATCCTTATAAAATTCTCTTAAAGCACTATATTTTAGATTAATTATAAGACCTTTGTACGCTGAATTTCTACTAAAGAAACTTTCATGAAAAAACATAATTTTAGTGCTGGACCCTGTATACTCCCAAAAGAAGTTTTGGATAAAGCAGCTCAATCAGTAGTGAATTTTAACGACTCAGGGCTCTCTTTATTAGAGATCTCTCATCGCTCAAAGGATTTTGTTGCGGTAATGGATCAAGCACAAGAGTTGGCCTTATCACTTTTAAATTTGGAAGGCAAGGGATACAAAGCCCTATTTCTTCACGGTGGCGCTAGTTTGGAATTTTTAATGGTTGCCTATAACTTATTAGAAACAAAAGCCGCCTATATCAATACAGGAACCTGGAGTGACAAAGCCATTAAAGAGGCTAAAGTTTTTGGTGAAGTAATTGAAGTAGGGTCTTCAAAATCAGAGGGATACAAGTATATTCCTAAAAACATTGAAGTGCCTGCAGACGTAGACTATTTACACCTCACCTCTAATAATACCATCTACGGGACACAATTTCAACAGTTTCCAAAAGTGAACGTCCCTATGGTTTGTGATATGAGTTCTGATATTTTTTCGAGGACTATGGATTTCTCTGCCTTTGACTTAATATACGCGGGGGCACAAAAAAACATGGGCCCTGCGGGTACCACTCTTGTAGTAGTTAAAGAATCGATTCTTGGAAAAGTTTCTAGACATATTCCAGAAATGTTAAACTACCAGACCCATATAGATAAGGGAAGTATGTTTAACACACCAGCGGTTTTTCCTGTGTATGTATCTATGTTAACTATGACATGGCTCAAAGACTTAGGAGGTATTGCAGCAATTGAAAAAATTAATAGAAAAAAAGCCAGATTACTCTATTCTGAAATAGATCTAAATCCTTTATTTACAGCTTATGCAAATAAAGAAGACCGGTCTTATATGAATGCGACATTCACCCTAGCTGACCCTGCCTTAGAGATACGCTTCAATGAAATGTGTGCTGCTGGAGGGATAAATGGTTTAAACGGTCATAGATCCGTTGGGGGGTATAGAGCGTCTATGTACAACGCACTTTCACTTGAAAGCGTGGGTGTACTGGTAGATATAATGAGTGATCTAGAAAGAAAAGCATAAAAAATGAAGATTTTAGCGAATGATGGTATTCATCTAAGTGGCATTAAATACTTAGAAGAAGCTGGACACCAAGTAGATACTACTACAGTATCTCAGTCACAATTAGCCCATTACATTAATGAACAGCAAATTGAGGTAGTTTTAGTACGATCTGCAACCGAGATAAAAGAAGATATTATTGACCAATGTCAAAGTATTAAAGTCATTGGAAGAGGAGGTGTTGGCATGGACAACATTGCTGTAGATTACGCTTTATCTAAAGGAATTAAAGTTATAAACACCCCAGATGCTTCTGCTAGAGCTGTAGCGGAATTAAGCTTCGCTCATTTGTTATCTGGTGCAAGATTTCTCTATGATGCCAACAGAAATATGCCCTTAGAAGGGGACACCCATTTTAAAGATCTGAAAAAATCTTATGCTACTGGTATTGAGTTAAAGGGAAAAACTTTGGGTATTTTTGGGTTTGGCAATATTGGCCAAGAAACCGCTAAGATGGGACTTTCTATGGGTATGAAGGTACTCTTTTTTGATCCTGAAATAAAAAACGCCTCTATTGAATTAGAGTTTTTCAATGGGGAAAAAATTTCCTTTTCACTAGAAGGAAGCAGCAGAGAAAATGTCTTAAAAGAATCTGATTTTATCTCCCTACACGTTCCCTCTCAAAGTGAATATTGTATAGATAGAAAGGCATTTGGATTATTAAAAAAAGGGGTTGGCATAATCAATACAGCGAGGGGAAATGCCCTAGATGAAGTAGCTCTTATTGAGTTTTTAGACAACGGAACTCTAGCTTTTGCTGGATTAGACGTATTTGAGTCTGAACCAAATCCTGAAATAAAAATACTCATGCATCCAAATATATCATTGACACCTCATATTGGCGCCGCCACTCTTGAAGCTCAGGAGAAAATAGGGCTTTCTTTAGCCAAACAAATTATTTCTTTTGACAATGCATAAGCCTTCTTATTTTTCAAAATTAAAAGAGAAATGGTCGGTTTCTTCTAACGGAGCACTTGTTGTTATTTTTATAGTCTTTTCAATTACTGGAAGTAGCGCTCTAAAACTGGCCAGACCTGTTTTGGATTTTGTTGGATTGGAGCGCAGTGCTTTTGAAGACCACTGGTACACCTTAATTTTTTACTGGATTTTGAGAATATTAATTATTTTTCCAATCTATCAAGTATTGCTTGTAGCTATTGGTGGGTTGTTTGGTCAGTTCAAGTTCTTTTGGAATTTTGAGAAGAAAATGCTCAAGAGAATGGGCTTAGGATTTCTTTTTAAATAGACATTTAACACTTCTTTAAGATTTATCTCTATCCCTAAATCCATATATTTGAAACTATGTTTACCACTCGTGGATTGTATGGGATATTTTTTGTGCTACTTTTTTTCTTAAAAAGCAGTACGCTTCATGCTTATACCCACGATAGTAACCATACAGATAAAACAAGTCATTGTCAGACCTGTAAAATACAACAACTACAATCTCCTTTACTTTTAGTCGCTGAAATAGATTGTATTGTTAACAATGATTTTGCTATTGTTACTTCAAAACAATGCAAGCAAACACCAGCGCAAGTTTTAACATATTCAGCTTACACCAATATCTGGTCCAGACCCCCACCGTCTGACTATAATTCATAGATATTGAAGTGCTTAATAGCACTAGTTGTAATTTGAATATGTATTCATGAAATATATTTTATTATTATTTATGTCATTTGTATTGGGCTATGCCCATGCACAAGACTGCCATTTGGTCATTAAAGGTAAGGTGATTGACCAGCACAATGGAAAACCCCTAAAGGGCGCTATTATAGCTATTTATGGTCTCGAAAAAGAAGTGTTTTCAAATGAAAATGGAGACTTTGTCTTACAAGGATTATGCCGTGGTTTTTATGAAATTGAAGTGTCTCATATTGACTGTGGGACTCAATTTATTCCTATAAATTTAACGGAAAACATTACCAAGACCTTCTATCTAGAGCATCATGTAGAAGCATTGAATGAGGTAGCGCTTATTAAGAAAGCTAATAATTTATTGAAACAACAAACTATAGATGCGACTGTTTTCGAAAATAAAATCAGCCAAAGTTTTGCTGAGGCACTGACTGAAATACAAGGCATTAGCACCCTTAAGACAGGTAACTCTATTGCTAAACCATTGCTCCAAGGAATGTACGGGAGTAGAGTGCTTACCAATAACCAAGGGGTTAGAATGCAGGATATGGAATGGGGCGCAGAACACGCACCAAATATAGCTACTTCTAGTGTAGAAGGGGTGTCACTTGCCGTTGGTGCAAAGGCGCTTAAATATGGTGGAGATGCTGTGGGTGGTGTGATTGTCCTAGATCCTAGAAAACCCGTTTTTAAAAACAGTCAAAAACACACTGCCATTTTTTCTGCTTATTCCAATGGCTTGGGTATTTTGAGTAGTCAAAAATTCGAGAGAGATTTTGAAAATGGTTTGTTTTATGGAATTCAAGCGAGCTTTAAAAAAGCGGGGAATAATCAAAATACTGATGGTTACTTACTAAATACTGGATTAGAACAAACCAGTATCTCAATTCCTTTTGGTTGGCATTTGGCCCACAAAGGAATAGATGCATATATCTCTTATTTTAAAGCTAATAATGGTATCCTTAGAAACTCTCATATTGGTAATCTTCAAGATTTAATCAATCAGATCAATGGAGACACCACTATTCCGATTGGAGATTTTACCTATAATATAGAAAACCCAAGACAGGAAGTTTCTCATATATTGGCCAAAATTTCTGCCTATTATCATTTTGAAAATCTAGCTAAATGGACCCTTCAATACGATTTTCAGCAGAATAATAGAAAAGAGTTCGACCTCAGGCTTGGCGATAGAAATAAACTACCTGGAACAGATTTGCAACTACAAACCCATGCTGTTCAATCTAATTTTAAATTAGACACTTCTTACGACAAGGCACTTGAATTTGGGGTAGAAACAGCCTATCAGATACATTTTCCTAACCCTGCAACTGGTGTTAAAAGACTCATACCAGATTACAACAGCTTAAATTTTGGCGCTTATTTATATGGATTAAAAACCCTCTCATCTGCATGGGAGATTGAAGGGAGCATAAGAGCAGACAGGGTACAAATAAATGCAGATAAATTTTATAAAACCTCAAGATGGGCGTCTTTGGGCTATAATATTGACTTTTCAGATTTTGTTGTTGCAGACTTTGACACCCAAATACTTACAGCGGCAAAATTGAATTTCAACACCCAATCTGCTGCACTAAGTGTTCACTTTAACCATGAAAAGCACCGTCTTAGCACGCACCTTCAATACATAGAAAGAGCGCCTAATCCAGCGGAGTTGTTTAGTGAAGGTCTACACCATTCTGCAGCTAGAATTGAATTAGGCTCTTTGAGAATGAGGAAAGAGAAAGCACATAAATTAGGGATTCAATACAGCTATCGTTCTGATCAGAGAACTTTTTTATTAGCCCCTTATTTTAATCGTATAAACGATTTTATTGCACTTATTCCCTCAGGACTAGAATTCACGATAAGGGGTGCGTTTCCAGTTTGGGAATACCAGCAAACCAATGCAAACTTTACTGGCGTAGACTTTAAATGGACGGAGCGTTTTTCAAACGAACTGAAATTTACTAATGGGGCTTCTTTAGTAAAGGCAATTGACCTAAAAAACAATGCACCTTTTCCAAACATCCCCCCTGTGAGTACCCAACACGAATTAGAATATTTGTTTAAAAACATCAAGGGACTTAGTGTTCAATTCGCTGGGGAATACAATTTTAGGCAAAACGAAGTGCCTGAAGACTTAATGATTTTTAATCCGTACACACAAAAAGAACAGCTACTAGAAATTAATAAAGCCCCAAACAGCTATTTTTTACTTTCATCTGTAGTAGCGTACCAATTTCCCAAAAGCGGTGCCACCCAATATAAAATAAGACTTAGCGGTGAGAACCTCACCAATTTAAATTATCAAAATTACCTCAATAGACTTCGATATTTTTCGAATGAATTGGGCATAAACTTTCAATTACAATTTCAAATCAATTTTTAGTTAAACTACATCACATCTTATGAAAAAGATTTTATCTACCCTATTAACCCTTTCGCTATTGATATCATTTTTATCTTGTAGTGACAATGATAGCCCTGAACTTATCCAAGAGGAAGAAGTTATTACCTCGGTAATTGTAACGCTTCAAGCTGGAAGTGACACAGTTACTTTAAGTTCAGTGGATCTAGATGGAGACGGGCCAAACGAACCTGTAATAACGGTACAAGGCTCATTAAAATCTGACACCACTTATTCTGGTGCTGTTAAGTTTTTAAATGAATCTATATCTCCAGTAGAAGATATTACAAAAGAAGTTGCAGAAGAAGCAGAAGAGCACCAAGTATTTTACTCATTTACTTCGCCTATAAGTTCAGTGGTAACTTTAGATACAGATTCAAGTGGGAACCCATTGGGGCTCGTTTTCACTTTAACAACAGGAAACTCTGGAAATGCAACATTGGGACTTACCTTGAGACATGAACCTAAAAAACCAAATACTGGAATTTTAGATGCTGGAGGGGAAACAGATGTAGCTGTTAATTTTAGTGTTTCTGTAGAATAAAAACTACTTTTTAAAACCGCTTAGGTTTTGATTTATAAAGTCTTTTGGGAAATTTTCATCCCCATCGAACCCCAGGGTTAGGTGGGGATTTTTTTTTGGTAAGTAATACGTATTGAATAGATAGTCCCAAAGGCTTAAACTGATTCCAAAATTCACGCCAAAACGACCTTCAGGAAGTGATTTTGCATGGTGATAAAGGTGCATTACTGGATTATTGATCAAGTATTTTAGAGGCCCCCAATCAAGGGCTAAATTCGCATGATTTAAATGACCAATGGCAATTGAGATAAAATGAACAACAAAGGCTTGTTCTGGCTCAAAACCTCCCAATAACATAATGGCTAAGGTCTTTAATGGTTTGTAAAGAATGTTCTCCATCCAATGATACCTCAAATGAGCTGCAAAACCCATTTCTTTCACGGAATGATGCACTTTGTGGAACTGCCAAAAGAACGGAACCTTGTGAAGCGCAATATGCGTGAACCATTGAACAAAATCTAGAAGAACAAAGAACACCAAAAGACCCAACCAAGCCGGTAATTGATTTACATCTAGTAAGGCAATAGAATGGATGGTCATACCGTAGGCAGAAAAAAGATTTCCCAGAATGACATATAAACCACTAATAACACTTGAGAACACAAAAAAATTAAAATACATATAGGCCGCGTCCAGCCAAAAGTCTTTCCTAAAAACCTTTTGCTCTTTACGCCATGGAAATAGTAATTCCAAACCCCATACAACAAGGGAGATTAATGTTAGCCCCCAAAAATAATTTTGATTCCAGGGAACATCGAAAATGATGGATCTATAAAACCAACGAAAACTACCACTTATGGTGCTTACAATAACGTCTATATACTCTATCATATAACAAACTTATTCATTTTTAAGAAAGCCAAAAAATGTTTCACAAATATCGCTGAGAAATCATTGATAATAATGCTCCTGTCATTTTTAAGACAGACTACTGCTAATCAATTTCATGAATTCGTTTCTCGTAGCTGTTTTTTCGAAAAGCCCTCTAAATCCAGAAGTTGTTGTAACAGAGTTTTGCTTTTGTACCCCTCTCATCATCATACACATATGAGAGGCTTCTATAACAACCGCTACACCTTTAGGATCTAGCGTTGTATTAATGCACTCTAAAATATCATGGGTTAAACGCTCTTGCACTTGAAGGCGCCTTGCGAAAACATCTACTATTCTTGGAATTTTGCTCAAACCAACAATATGTCCATTGGGTATGTAAGCAATATGAGCTTTACCAAAAAAAGGCAGCATATGGTGTTCACACATCGAATACAGTTCAATGTCCTTGATAATCACCATGTCGTCATAATCTTCTTTAAACATTGCACCTCTTAAAATTGCCTCAGGATCTTGATCATAACCTTGTGTCAAAAACTGCATGGCTTTAGCAGCTCTCTCAGGTGTTTTTAGCAAACCCTCTCTAGAAGGGTCCTCGCCTATGGCATTTAATATGTGGTCGTAATTTTTTTTAACACTTTCAGTAATGGGAGCGTCGTATGAATCTAAATGGGTATAAGACATTATTTTGTTTAATATTTTTATTATAACTATAAACAAATTTACAATAAAATAATCATCCCATTACTATAAATTTCCCAAGAATAAACTGGAGACCATCTGAATCCTTATATTTACTTTTTAAATACAGAAATATTTTTAGATGATCAAAGCGAATAATATTCGAAAATCTTATGGAGAACTTGAAGTTCTCAAAGGGGTGAACATCCATATTAATGAAGGAGAAATAGTGGCTATTGTTGGTGCCTCTGGTGCGGGAAAAACAACGCTATTACAAATATTGGGAACCTTAGAACAACCAAGCAATAAGAATGCCGTTATTGAAATAAACCACAAAAATGTTCCACTGTTAAACGCAAAAGAACTGGCCGCATTCAGAAATAAAAACATAGGTTTTATTTTTCAATTTCATCAATTACTCCCAGAGTTTACAGCCATTGAAAATGTGTGTATTCCTGCATATATTCATGGTGCCTCCAAAGAGCAAGCTACAAAAGACGCTACTGAGTTACTCAGTTTTCTTGGGCTTTTAGACAGAATACACCACAAGCCAGATGCCCTGTCTGGTGGGGAACAACAAAGAGTAGCTGTAGCAAGGGCTTTAATCAATAAACCTGCTGTGGTATTTGCAGATGAACCAAGCGGTAATCTCGATTCAGAGAGTGCACAAGTGCTGCATCAGCTTTTTTTTAAGCTAAGAGATACCTACAAGCAAACATTCGTGCTTGTAACACACAATGAGTCATTAGCCAAAATGGCAGACAGAACATTTACTATGGTAGACGGTCATATGGTACAATAATGGACAGAGAAAGCCTAATATCGTTTTTAGAAGAAAAGGTCATTCAATACCAAGAACCGTCTTTTATAGACTCAGATCCTTTACAAATACCCTATTTATTTAATCAAAAAGAAGACATAGAAATTAGTGCATTTTTAACGGCTACTATTTCGTGGGGGAATAGAAAAAGTATCTTAAAAAACGCCCATTCTTTAATGGATTTAATGGATCACACCCCTTTTGACTTTATTTTAAATGCCCAGCAAAGTGACTATGACGCGCTTCACCATTTTAAGCACCGGACTTTTAATGGAACAGATGCCATAGGTTTTTGCAAAGCACTTAAAAATATCTATTTACACCACGATGGTCTGGAAAACGCTTTTTTAACACAACCGAACAAACCTCTGCAGGAAAACATTAGCCTTTTTAAAACTATTTTTTTTAGTATTCCACATGAACAAAGAACTACTAAGCATGTTTCTGATCCCTTAAAAGGTTCAGCTGCCAAAAGGCTCAATATGTTTTTGAGATGGATGGTCAGGAATCCAAGAGAAAAAGTAGACTTTGGTATTTGGCAAAAGATTTCTCCAAGTGAACTATCTTGTCCATTAGATGTGCACAGCGGCCGAGTTGCCAGAAAATTAGGGCTATTAAAAAGAACGCAAAACGACGCTAAAGCAGTCATTGAATTAGATCAGTCATTGAGGGATTTAGATCCAATAGACCCTGTTAAATATGATTTTGCCCTTTTTGGATTAGGTGTTTTTGAAGGGTTTTAAACCTATTAATTTCAATTTATTTTATTAAATTAGGTGACATAAAAAACCAAACCATCCACTATGAGATTCAAAGTATTTTTTTCTGTCATTCTTTTTTCAT
>JAQWTF010000026.1:0-42912 GCA_029242825.1 Flavobacteriaceae bacterium
CCTGGATCAAAGCTAGAAGCGGTCCATTCAGAAACATTACCCGCCATATTATAAAGGTTGTAATCATTGGCCGCATAAGATTTAGCCTCAACCGTATACAAGGCAGTATCCGAAGCGTAATCTCCTCTTTGGGGTTTAAAATTCGCCATAAAACAACCATTATCTCCTATTAAATAGGGGCCACCCCATGGGTATGTGCCCCCTTGAATTCCTCCTCTGGCGGCGAATTCCCACTCTGCCTCAGTAGGGAGCCTAAATGGATTTACTGTTTGCGCACCCCTAGCACGCTGATCATCATTCTTCAATTTTGTGCGCCAATGACAAAAAGCTTCCGCTTGTTTCCAGGTAACCCCAACAACGGGATAATCTGAATAAGCGTCATGCCAGAAATAGTCATTGTGCATAGGCTCATTGTAAGCGTACGCAAAATCTTTGATCCAAACTGTAGTATCCGGATAAACCTTGGCAACTTCCTTTCTAATGTAATTTTTCCTGTTGTCTGAGCGCGCTTCAATAGCAGCGTCAGTATCCAGCCAATTATAAGCGTATTTTAATTCTTTAACCCTAAAACTTCTCTGTCCATTAAAAGTTTCTTCTTCCGTTAAATAAAGCTGATCCATCACCTCGGCATAATATTCGTCAGGATAATCTTTTGTGTTCCAAATAATATCTTCCTCTTTATTCAAAGTATAACCAGCATAAGGATTATCTGCGTCTATTGGAGCATTGTAGAATTTGTATTTTTCGTAAGGAGTCATATCCGTAGTGTCAGACTCTTTAAAAGCATACAAACCAATCCCACCATCTTCGCTAGTAAGCCCTAATTCATCTGCTAAAATAGCTAGTTTCGTACGCACAATAGAATCTTTTACCCAATTCACATATTGCCTGTATTCAGCATTGGTGATTTCAGTATTGTCCATATAAAAAGACTTCACCGTAACTGTTTTGGTAGGAGCATTTAAACCACTCGCCATGTCTTCCTCAGATTTACCCATAACAAAAGAGCCACTAGGAATTAATTCCATTCCAAAAGGTTTTTCGGAAAACCACTTCTGTCCTGGTGCTCCAATTAATTCTCCTTTTGTGTTGTTTGACTTGCAACTAAAAAACAATAACAATACTAAGGCGCTATATATTGAAGTTTTTATAGTAGTTAATGAGATTATATTTTTCAAAATAATAAATGTGCTTTTAATAACGTTAACAAAAATAGCATAATGCTACTTAAATAAAACCTTTTTTTTGCGCTTTAAACCACCTTTCTGGAATTATATGGTTACAAGCGCCTAAATAATCCTGTTCTGTGCAGGGTAATAACGCAGTAGCATGGGCTTTATTATCTATATGTTCTAAAAAAGATACCCCTACCCACCAACGTTGTGAAAATTGACTTTTGTAAAACACCAAATCCCTATCTTCAAAGGGAAGGGTGTATTTAATAAAATCATCTGGGGATTCCAAAGGGGATTCAGGATGCCTAAATCCATAACCCTCCATAAAATACCATATAATCTGAGCAACCATTTGGGTACTTTGAGAATGATTATCACTTTCAAAAATACCAAAGACCGCTACAGTATCACTCAAACCTGCATACCTGGCAAGGGTGCAAATTTCTCTGCCATCAAAACCATTAGGCGAAAACTCACTCCCGCCGCCCATCTCAGAGGCTCTAATGGCCCTTGTGTCAATTCCTACAATGTGCGCTCCTCTCAAAACAGGCTCCGCAACACTTAAATCATTGGTTAAACTACCCAGTCTGTAGGCGTCAAAATAAAGTTTATCCATTAAATCCAAGGCTTCTTGAGCGTTAAAATAGCTCTGGTATCCTAGGTTTGAAAAATTAAATAAATTAGTGGGCTTTTCGGTAATAATCTTGCTCATATAGGAGTGAGAAGAAATGAGTTCATCTTGGGTACCAAAATCAAAACGGCTGTCTATAGATACCATATTGACCATTTTTCCACTCGCGTCAAAAGACCTGTAAATGGGGTAAGTAATATCTTGGGTAGCCCCAATAATAATGGGCACTATTTTTTGACTAACCAATTCAGAAACCACTTGATTCAGCACAAAATAAGTGTCCGAAACCTCAGCACCTTCCGGCACATCTCCCAAATCTACCACAGAACAATTCCAATTGCCAAACATAAGCTTATACCATTGAATTCTAATGGCGTCTATCGCTAGTCTGTGTGATTTTTTTTCAAAGGCATTTCTAGATTCGTGCACACCAATAAAAGCCAATTGAATGCCCTTTAATGAAGGAAGCCCATTTTTTTCCGTGTGGATGCTCATTTTATTTCCTATTGCCTGTCCCGGCAAAAGCGTATTGTGGGCCAATACTTTATCTGAAACGGGGAGTAGGAATTCTAAGGCCATGGGAGTGGTTAATAAGGTCTATAAAATCTATTTTTTAGCCGTTGTTTTTGGCTTGGCTTTAACAGCCGATGCCTTTTTAGTGGTCATTTTCTTAGCCGCTGTTTTCTTCTTAGGAGTTGCTTTTTTCTTAGGAGCTGCTTTCTTTTTAGGAGCTTTTTGTGCTAAGATAGCTTCTGCCTGTTCCAATGTCATGGTTTCCACTGCCACCTCTTTAGACAACTCTACCTTTATTTTACCCTTTAAAATATTATGACGTCCCCATCTGGCTTTTTCAATTCTAACACCAGCATCTGACCAGTCATGAACGACCTTTTCAATTTCTTTTTGCTTCTTTAACTCAATGAGTTCTGCAATATCTTCAGAAGATAAAGCATCAAAATCATATTTTTTATTCACGTTTATAAACAGCCCATTCCACTTTATAAAAGGACCAAAACGACCTGTCCCTTTAGTAACCTCAAGCTTATCATAATGAGCGATTGGAGCGTCTGCTTTTTGCTTCTCAACAATAAGCGCAACAGCCCTATCAAAAGTAACATCCATAGCACTCTCGCCTCTATCCATTGAAACAAAAGCCTCACCAAACTTAATATAAGGTCCAAATCTACCCACGTTAGCTAAAACTTCTTTTCCCTCATAAGTACCTAACTCACGAGGCAGTTTAAATAAATCCAACGCCTCTTGAAAAGTAATTGTACCCAGTGATTGGTCTGGCAAAAGGCTAGCAAATACAGGTTTTTCGTCGTCGTCTGCGTGGCCAATTTGTGCCATAGCACCAAACCTACCCAAACGAACAATAAGGGGTCTTCCAGATTTGGGATCCTCTCCTAAAAGCCTTTCCCCAGAAGCCCTATCTGCATGCTCCTCTACATTGAGCACTTTGGGATGAAAGTCACTGTAGAAGCTTTTCATCACTTTTTTCCAATCTTCCGTGCCTTGCGCTATGTCATCGAAGTCCTCTTCTACTTTAGCCGTAAAATGATAATCCATAATAGAAGAAAAATGATCCACTAAAAAGTCGTTCACAATCATACCTATATCAGTGGGGACCATTTTACCCTTGTCAGAGCCAACATTCTCAGAAAGCGTACTCACTTTTAAGGTATCTTGGGAGAGCACCAACTGCTGGTAAGCCCTTGCCGTTCCATCAATAGACCCTTTTTCCACATACCCCCTATTTTGAATGGTAGATATGGTTGGTGCATATGTAGAAGGTCTTCCAATACCCAACTCCTCCAGCTTCTTCACTAAAGAGGCTTCTGAATACCTGTAAGGAGGTCTAGAGAAACGTTCAGTAGCCGTAATATTTTGATAATCCAAACTTTCAGATAGGCTCATTGCTGGCAACATACCCTCTTGCTCTTCCTGATCCTCGTCGTCTACTCCCTCTAAATAAACCTTCAAAAAACCTTCAAAAGTAATGACCTCTCCACTGGCTGTGAATTGTTCCTCATGGGTGTTGGCCGCAATTTTAACATTGGTTCTCTCTAATTCAGCATCTGACATTTGAGATGCCAAGGTACGCTTCCAAATAAGGTCATATAATTTGGCTTGATCCCTATCACTCACTGGGTTTTGAACCATCATATTTGTGGGTCTAATTGCCTCGTGAGCCTCTTGAGCCCCTTTGGTTTTACCCCTAAAATCTCTCGGATGAGAGAAAGATTTTCCATAATTCTCTATAATCGCAACAGCAGCAGCTTCTTTTGCCTCTTTAGAAAGATTCACACTATCTGTTCTCATATAGGTAATGTGACCTGCTTCGTAAAGCCTTTGGGCAACTTGCATTGTTTTAGACACTGAAAAATATATTTTTCTAGACGCCTCTTGTTGCAGTGTTGATGTAGTAAATGGTGCAGCAGGTGATTTTTTTGCCGGTTTCTTCTCTAATTGAGCTACCGAAAAATCTGCCCCAATATTTTGGTTTAAAAAATCCGCTGCAGACCCTTCACTAGAAAAAGTCTTGTATATTTTTGCCGAAAACAAAACACCCGCTTGGGTTTTGAATTGGGCAGTGATTTTAAAGGAAGCTTCTGGATTAAATGAATCAATTTCTCTTTCCCTTTCAACAATAAGCCTAACGGCTACTGACTGAACCCTCCCAGCAGAAAGGCCAGGTTTAATTTTTTTCCACAACACAGGAGACAGTTCATAACCCACCAAACGATCTAAGACACGCCTGGCCTGTTGTGCGTTTACAAGGTTGTAATCTATCTCTCTCGGATTTTGAATCGCATGTTGTACCGCAGATTTTGTAATAGAGTTAAATACGATCCTTTTTGTTTTGGCTTTATCTAATTTTAGCGTTTCTGACAAATGCCAAGAAATAGCTTCTCCTTCACGGTCCTCATCACTAGCCAGCCAGATAATCTCAGCTTTATTAGCCAGCACTTGTAATTGTTTCACCAGCGCTTTCTTGTCAGAGGAAACTATGTACTTTGCGTCAAAATCATCCTCCACTGCTACCCCCAATTCCTTGGACGGAAGATCCGCAATATGCCCATAACTTGAGGCTACTTTGAAATCAGGTCCTAAAAATTTTTCTATGGTTTTGGCTTTTGCCGGGGACTCTACAATTACTAAATTCTTTGCCATTGATCGTATTTATGGTGACAAAAGTAGGTCAATTTTTTTATTTTAAAAGGCCTCAGGCGCATCTGTTTTGAATAATACCTTTGAATAAGACCCTACTAAGGGCCAAAAAATCCATGACAAAATGTCACAAATTTGATTTTAGTACTATCTTTGTAAGCCATTAAAAAATAGCGCTTAGCCCCTATGGAAAAAACTATTGATCCAAGCATACAAGGAACCACTTTGAAATTAGACCTTCAAGGCTCAAATGAAAAAAAACTCTATTTAGAGAGTTATGGTTGCGCCATGAATTTTTCAGATTCTGAAGTAGTCGCTTCTATATTAGCCTCTGAAGGATACAATACTACAGAGATCTTGGAAGAAGCAGACCTGGTGCTCATTAATACTTGCTCTATAAGAGACAAAGCAGAACAAACCGTAAGAAAACGTTTGGAGAAATTTCAGGCTGTGAAACGCAGCAATCCTCAAATGAAAGTAGGGGTATTAGGATGTATGGCAGAGCGGCTCAAAACAAAACTACTCGAAGAAGCAAAAATTGTAGATATGGTGGTAGGGCCAGACGCCTACAAAGATATCCCTAACCTTTTAAAAGAAGTAGAAGCTGGAAGAAATGCAGTCAATGTAATTTTATCCAAAGAAGAAACCTACGGAGATATTGCTCCTGTGAGATTGGCGAGCAATAAAATTACCGCTTTTGTTTCCATCACCAGAGGCTGTGACAATATGTGCACCTTTTGCGTGGTGCCCTTCACCAGAGGCAGGGAAAGATCTAGAGACCCACACTCCATTATGCAAGAGATACAGGACCTTTGGTCCAAAGGCTATAAAGAGGTAACCCTTCTTGGGCAAAACGTAGACAGTTATCTTTGGTATGGAGGCGGTTTAAAAAAAGACTTCAATAAAGCCTCGCAAATGGCTCAGGCCACAGCAATAAACTTTTCACAGTTGTTAGAAAAAGTAGCCCTAGGATTTCCTGAAATGAGAATTCGTTTTTCAACCTCTAATCCTCAAGACATGACCCTAGATGTGGTAAGCACCATGGCAGCTCATGCTAATATTTGTAAGCACATTCATCTGCCTGTTCAAAGTGGCAGCAACAATATTCTAAAAGCCATGAACCGCCAACACACAAGAGAAGAGTATATGGCACTTATAGACAGCATTAGATCTATAATACCAGACTGTGCTATTTCACAAGATATGATTATTGGCTTTCCTAATGAAACTGAAGCAGACCACAAGAACACCCTGAGTCTTATGGAATATGTGAAATATGATTTTGGCTATATGTACTCCTACTCAGATAGGCCAGGAACCTCAGCCGGAAAAAATTTAACAGACAATATACCTGAGGCACTAAAAAGTAAAAGGCTTGCAGAAGTCATTGCCCTGCAGCGCAAACATGCTGCCATGCACACTCAAAATAGGGTGGGTAAAATTGAAACTGTATTAGTTGAGGGAGTTTCAAAAAAATCAGACCAAGACCTTATGGGTAGAAACAACTATAATGCTGTAGTGGTATTTCCCAGGGAATCCTATAATATTGGCGATCTAGTGGCCGTAGAAATTACGGACTGCACTTCGGGAACCCTATTAGGAAAAGCCATTTCACACACCAAACTTTCATAGTAATGGAAAACGTACAAGCCATTAAACAACGATTTGAAATTATTGGAAATGATCCTGGTCTAAACAGGTCATTGGAGAAAGCAATTCAAGTAGCACCTACAGATATTTCCGTATTGGTTACAGGAGAAAGTGGGGTTGGAAAAGAATCTATCCCCAAAATTATCCATGGCCTTTCACACAGGAAACATGCAAAATATATTGCAGTTAACTGTGGGGCAATTCCAGAGGGCACTATTGACAGTGAACTTTTTGGTCATGAAAAAGGTGCTTTTACAGGCGCTACAGCAACCAGAAGTGGCTACTTTGAGGTAGCAGACGGCGGAACTATTTTTTTAGATGAAGTAGGAGAATTGCCTTTAACAACTCAGGTAAGACTTCTCAGGGTATTAGAAAATGGTGAGTTTTTGAAGGTTGGGTCCTCACAAGTGCAAAAAACCAATGTGAGAATAGTGGCGGCAACGAATGTAGAAATGGCAAAAGCCATTCAAGAAGGCAAATTCAGAGAAGATCTTTATTACCGATTAAGCACTGTAGAAATAGGAGTACCTCCGTTACGCACCAGAAAAGAGGACATCCATCTTTTATTTAGAAAATTCGCGTCGGACTTTGGACAGAAATATAAAATGCCCACCATCAGACTTTCAGAGGAAGCCATTGAAATGCTTATAAAATATAGATGGCCTGGTAATATTAGACAACTCAGAAACATTGCAGAACAAATATCGGTATTAGAATCTTCTAGAGAAGTCAATAGCGAAACACTGCAGTCCTACCTCCCCCATGTAAACAGCAGTCAATTACCCGCTGTAATTGGCTCTGAAAAACAATCAAGTGATTTTTCTAATGAAAGAGAAATTCTCTACAAGGTGCTCTTTGACATGAAAGGAGATTTGAATGATTTAAAAAAACTGACCTTAGAGTTATTAAAAGGAAAAGATGGCGCTTCTGTGCAAAAAGAAAACGACAACTTGATCCGAAAGATTTACGGAAAAGAATCTCAAAAATCTACTCCTTTAGAAGCGCTGTCTGCTTATCGTGAAAATGAAGATGGTTACGAAGAAGAAACACTGTCAGAAAACAATTATGAGTCTCTCCCTTCTAAACCTATACTAGCCCTTCAAAATAGCGCTTCTGAAAAAGACCCCCTGACTGATTTGTCTCCATCGGATAAGTATCATTTCGCAGAAGAAATTGAAGAAGAAGAAACCTTATCTTTACATGACAAAGAAATTGAACTCATTATAAAAGCCTTAGAACGCAATAAGGGAAAAAGAAAATTAGCGGCATCTGAACTAGGTATTTCAGAAAGAACACTTTACAGAAAAATTAAACAATACAACCTCTAATGGGATATTATTTATTCAAAACACTTAGATTAGAAATTAAAATTGTCCTGGTCCTAATAATTGCATTATCATTAAACGGCTGTGGGATTTACAATTTCACAGGAGGAAATGTGGGAACGGCTAAAACATTTCAGGTAAACTTTTTTCAAAATTACGCTTCAGACAATCCTGGATCTACCATAGAACCTGGCTTAGACAACACCTTTACACTGGCCCTACAGGATTTTATACAAAACCAAACCAGTCTAGACCTTACTAATACCAACGGAGATCTTGTTTACGAGGGAGAAATTGTAGAGTTTAGGGTGTCTCCAATGTCTGCTACTGCGCAACAAACTGCGGCTCAAAACAGGTTGACTATAGGGATAAATGTACGTTTCTACAACACAACTAAGGAAGACGCAGATTTTGAAAAAAGATTTTCGTTTTTTTATGACTATCCTGCAGATTCCATGCTAGACAGTGTTAAAAATGACGCTTTTGACGCTATTTTTGAAAGAATTCTTCAAGATATTTTTAGTGCTTCTTTAGCAGATTGGTAAACCACTAACAAGCATTTAAAGGGAAACTCCTTATATTAGTCGCATGCAAGTATCTCGTTTTACAGCACTCTTAGAAAACCCCTTAGACATTAGTCAAGATGCAGACATTGCTGCATTGAAGCAAATTGTGAAAACATATCCCTATTTTCAAGCAGCTAGGGGAATGGAATTAATAGGCTTAAAAAATAGCAACAGTTTTAAATACAACGCAGCTTTAAAAAAACATGCGGCCTATACCTCAGATCGCTCTTGGCTTTTCGAAATTATCACACAAGAGGCTTTTAACAAATCAAAAAATACGGACGACGCCATTGAGACCCCGTCAACTGACAAAATAGAAAATACAGCTGCAGAAGCTGTAGCGCTTACCGAAATAACCACTGCTACGCAAAGAGATGCTGAAGCGCAATACACGGAACAAACTTCTAATGAGGAGCACAAAGTTTCTGAGGCTCAAGAGCCAAGCTTGTCTTCTCTCGAACTAGGAAAACCCTTAGAATTTAACAAAAACGACAGATATTCCTTTGAAGAATGGCTTCAGTTGAGCACTAAAAAATCTATTGATAAAAAAACAAAAAAAGAGGAAACAAACACCTCTGAAAAAAATAAAAAAGCAGCTAAAATGGCACAGATAAATGCATTTATAGCTACAAATCCTAAGATTAGCCCTCCTTTGCCAAGCACAGAAAAAATAACGATTAAAGATGCTGAAAAAATAAACAAAGAAGCATTAATGACAGAGACATTAGCCAGGGTTTACTTAGAACAAAAAAAATATAAAAAAGCCCTTCAGGCCTATAAAATATTAAGTTTGAAATATCCAGAAAAAAATAGTTTCTTTGCAAGCCAAATTAAAGTGGTACAAAAATTAATTAAAGAGAATAAATAGTCATGAGTACATTTACCATATTTCTAATCCTGATCCTTATTGTTAGTGTTTTACTAATGCTTGTTATTATGGTACAAAACCCTAAAGGTGGAGGATTGTCTTCTTCATTAGGAGGAGGTTCTAGCCAGGTAGTTGGAGGTGTTAAAAAAACAGGCGACTTTTTAGACAAGAGTACTTGGACACTTGCCACGCTTTTAATCGTTTTAATATTACTTTCTAACGTAGCCTTAAAAGGAAATTACGCTGGTGCAGACTCTAAGCTTTTAGATACTGAAATAAATACAACAGCTCCAGAAGTACTCCTTGAAGAAGCGGAAGAAGTTCCTGTAGAAACTTTAGAGGCACCTGCAGCAGCTGAAGAAACTCAAGAGTAAAAAAAATATAAAGACCTAGGGTCTTATTAAATTCTAAAATGCCAGCTTATGACAAGCTGGCATTTTTTTTTTGCGATTTTGTCATAAAAATGAATTGGCACAATTTATGTCTATAATTGGTCGTAAAATTAAATTATTTAAATAATTATATTATGGCTAAAATTAACATTAAACCATTGGCAGACAGGGTACTGATTGCTCCTATGGCCGCAGAAACACAAACAGCTTCTGGGATATACATACCAGATACTGCTAAAGAAAAACCTCAAAACGGTAAAGTAATCGCTGTTGGTCCTGGAACCAAAGATGAAAAAATGACCGTAAAAGTTGGTGACACTGTACTATACGGAAAATATGCAGGCACAGAACTCAAGCTAGAAGGAACGGATTATATTATGATGCGAGAAAGCGACATTTTAGCAATTGTTTAATTAGAAACGAAAAAAATCATGGCAAAAGACATTAAATTTGATATTGACGCAAGAGACGGCCTAAAAAGAGGCGTAGATGCACTTGCAAATGCGGTAAAAGTAACCTTAGGACCAAAAGGAAGAAATGTAATCATCAGTAAATCTTTTGGTGCACCTCATGTGACCAAAGATGGGGTAACGGTTGCAAAAGAAATTGAATTAGCAGATCCCTTAGAAAATATGGGTGCTCAAATGGTGAAAGAAGTCGCTTCTAAAACCAATGATCTTGCTGGAGATGGAACTACAACTGCCACAGTATTAGCACAGTCTATCGTTAAGGAAGGCTTAAAAAATGTTGCTGCTGGTGCAAATCCAATGGATTTAAAGAGAGGTATTGACAAAGCGGTAGAAGCTATTGTCGCAGATCTTGCCAAGCAATCAAAAAAAGTAGGTGATTCGTCAGAAATGATCAAGCAAGTGGCTTCAATTTCTGCCAACAATGAAGAAACTATTGGTGCACTTATCGCTCAGGCATTTGGTAAAGTAGGAAAAGAAGGTGTGATCACTGTAGAAGAGGCTAAAGGAACAGATACTTATGTAGATGTTGTAGAAGGAATGCAATTCGACAGAGGTTACTTATCTCCTTACTTTGTAACTGATTCAGAGAAAATGGTTGCAGAGCTAGAAAGCCCGTACATCTTGTTATTTGACAAGAAAATTTCAGCAATGAAAGACTTACTTCCTGTGTTAGAGCCAGTAGCTCAATCTGGAAAACCACTATTGATCATTGCAGAAGATGTAGACGGAGAAGCATTGGCTACTCTAGTGGTAAATAAACTTAGAGGGTCTCTTAAAATTGCTGCGGTTAAAGCACCTGGTTTTGGAGACAGAAGAAAAGCGATGCTAGAAGACATTGCCATTTTAACTGGAGGAACTGTTATTTCAGAAGAACGTGGCTTTTCTTTAGAAAACGTTACTATGGACATGTTGGGAACCTCTGAAAAAGTAACCATAGACAAAGACAACACAACAGTTGTAAACGGTGCTGGTGACAAAAACAACATTAAAACAAGGGTCAACCAAATTAAAGCACAAATTGAATCTACTACTTCTGATTATGACCGTGAGAAGCTTCAAGAGCGTCTCGCTAAATTAGCTGGTGGAGTAGCCGTACTTTATGTAGGTGCTGCGTCTGAAGTAGAAATGAAGGAGAAAAAAGACCGCGTAGACGACGCCCTTCACGCTACAAGAGCAGCGGTAGAAGAAGGTATTGTCGCAGGTGGCGGGGTAGCTTTGGTTAGAGCAAAATCTGTTTTAGCTAAGGTAAAAGCCATTAATCCAGACGAGGAAACAGGTATTCAGATTGTGGCCAGAGCTATTGAAGCACCGCTTAGAACCATCGTAGAAAATGCTGGAGGAGAAGGCTCAGTGGTAGTGTCTAAAGTAATAGAGGGCAAAGCAGATTTTGGATATGACGCTAAAACAGAAACTTATACCAATATGCTTAAGGCAGGAATTATAGATCCTAAGAAAGTAACCAGAGTAGCCCTTGAGAATGCGGCCTCTGTTGCCGGAATGATCTTAACTACAGAATGTGCCTTAACGGACATTAAAGAAGAAAGCGGCCACTCTCATGCTGGACCATCAATGGGCGGCGGCGGAATGCCAGGCATGATGTAATATTTTACAACACATAAAAACCCCCTTTGGACGTATCCAAAGGGGGTTTTTTTATCATAAATATCGTATGAGCCCTTGCGCTACAAAAGCATTACCAAGGCCATAGCGATCATAATCGCATTTTCAATAAAAGTGGCCTGCGTCATAGGGAGTTTTAAAGCAGTCCCCAAACAGGCACATTGAATTTGTCGCTTGTTTAAAAGAGACTGCACCACCCCTATAGTGGTGGCGCCCAAAATAACAAGAGTCACGACCAGTACTTGAGTGATGCCCACCCGCATTAAAAGCATGATCCCCAACCCCAACTCAATAAAAGGATAGATTTTACCATAAAAAGAAAGGCGTTTAGCAATGGGATCATACATGGCAAAACTCTGGGGAAACCCCTTTAAATCTAATAATTTAAAAAAGGCAAACACCAAATAAAACAAAGCCATAAAATCTAGCATCATCTCTGGCCAAACGGGATCAAATCCCAGAGCTCGCAGCTCTGAAAAATAGGCTAGAAAAACACCGCCAATCAAGAATCCAAAGATTAAATAAAGTGGCTTAAGCTGTTTCCAAGGAGAATCAGCTATATTTAAATGGTCGCTTACACTGTGTGAATCTCCCTGAGAAACAGCAGTGACAATTTTATCCTGTTCCAATACCGCTACACTATACTTCTCTCCCAATAATTTTTGAATTGCTTGAAATTCAATGATCGTATTGGCATGTACATAAGCACGTTTTAAAGGCAAATCTACTATCACATGCGCTACTCCTTCCATGGCTTCAATGGTCTTTTTAACATGGGCTACACAGCCCATGCAAGTCATTCCCTCTATACTATAAATTGTTGTCGTATTCATTAATGGTCAAAATAATAACGGTTCATCTGCTGCTTTTTATAATCAATCACATATAATTTCTCCTCATGAATTATTGCGTCTATAGGCTTCTCCAGACCAGCTTCAATGACCTGAGCCAATTGACCATCTTTAAAAAATACCAAAAGTCTATGGTGCTCAAAATCAGTTACAAAAACCTGTTTTTCGCTTACAAATAAACCGGTGGCTGCATTCATTTTCTGATCGGCTCCAATGATTCTCACAAAAGCACCTTGCTTATTAAACAGTTGTATTCTATTGTTATAGGCGTCTGCCACCCAAATATGATCCGCTGTAATTTGCACATCTGTAGGGTAGTAAAACTGTCCAGCTTCTTTTCCCTCGGTACCTAAAGAAATCCAATCCATTCCATTGAAGTAGAGAATCCTATGGTTATAAAAATCTGCAATAGCACGCTCCTGCCCAAAAACTGAAATGGATGCAGGCGCGTCTAAAGAATCCTTTAAAATTAGGGGTAAAGGAAATTTTGAAGGCAGTTTAAACTGTGCAATAGTATCTGAGCCATACTGAGGCACCCAAAGCCCTGCTGCAGTTGCATCTATATGCATAGGCCTATCCAATCCAGTGATACTATCTGTGAATAAACCGGTAGTATCTACCGCAACCAATCTGTTATGGTCTCCGTCTGAGAGCCAAAACTGCTGCTCAAAAACACCTATACCAATGGGATTAACTCCTGGCAGTTCAATGGTTTTTTCTAACACCCACTGCTGTGTAGGGGGTGCCTTACGCTCGCAACTCACTAAAGTGACTACTGCCACTAAAACAATCGAAAATATATATTTTACCTGTCTCATATTACTTATTTTCTACACGTTCGTATTTACAACACATAGGCAATCCGTCATAGGTTTCCCCGCTGGCCTTGTGGTCTTTGGTGTCGTGCCCTGCTGCTGCAATGGCTTTTGAAATGCTTTGGCGGTCTAGGACATTGGCGTCAAATGAAATATCTAATATTTTAGTCTTGGAATTCCATGCGGCCTGAGCCACCCCTTGTAATCTAGACGTAGCTTTCAATATCCTAGCTTCACACATTTCGCAATTACCTGCCACAAACATTTTTTCAGAAACTACTCCTGCAACTCCTTGATCTACGGCGGCTAAAGGCGCGTCTGTTTCTACGAGTCCATTGGCCCTACTAATAACGGTTTTCATAGGCGTATATCCCGCTTTTTCCACTTGCTGAACCACTGCCGCTAGAGAAAGAGATTTCTCTGCCGGGTATTGAAAACTAAAATCTCCCGTTTCAATGTCTATTTTCACGTCTTTGATCCCTTTAAATTCTTTGAACTTTTTCTCTAATCCATAGGCGCAAAATGGACAGCCTAAACCGTCTACTTGTACTTCAAATGCATCCATGCTTTTTTGTCCAAAAGCCACAGTGCTACCGAGCACTAGAAGGCTAAAAAATAATACTATTGTTTTCATCATGTTGTTTTTTAATCCGTTAAAAAGTAAAGCGAGTTCCTAAAAACAAGCTTCTGTTAAAAGTCATATTTTGAGGTATATCATTCACCAAAGGAAGCTGATACGCCAAGTCAAAGGTGATATTTTTTCGAGCGTATTGTATGCCTTGAGCATACAAAAGCTGATACCCCTTTTGCTCCCACAACCACTGTTGGGTATATTCGAAAAATAAGTTAATCTGCCTGTTGGGGTATTGGGGCTTTAAAAGCGGCAAACCAAATCCTAGTTTGTGCTGTAGAAAGTCTAAATCTCCTTCGGGGATGTTATTGAGACCCAATTCAAACGAGATTCCGTATTTAAGGCTTTCATAACCGGCTACAAAGCCGTAATAGCCCTGATACAGACCACTACTGAGTTCCATGACGCCAAGTGCTTCTCCGGTTGGAAGCGTCTGAAGTGTCTTTGCGACCATACGAAAAGTCTTACCAGTACCGTCTATTCTGAGGAATTGATACTTGGCTAAGAGTTTGACATCGGCCAGGGACTGGCCAGAAGTTCCGTCTGCCAACTCATAGGAAACTCTGGGAATATGAACAGCCACTAGTGCATTTGAGCTGATCAAATAATGCAGCATTAAAGGGGTGTACTTAAAGGTCCCCATAGCCGTTTTCCGGTGTTCAATTAAGGTTTTGGCGGTAAAACTTCCGCCACCCAACATAATGGGTTTGTCTGCTGTTATTGGTGGGCCTTGAGCAAAAAGACCAGCTGAAAAGCACCCAATTATACCTAGGGTGAACAGGTATTTTATACAATATTTCATGGTAGATTTTTTAAATTAATCACAATACATTCAAAGTCAATTGAACGAAAAAGTTTTAAAAAGTCTACTTGATCTAAATTAAAAACGCTTGGTATAGTATAAAAAGTAAATGGCCCTGATTGGGTGGAGGCGGCTCAAATAAAAGTTGCTTTACTGTGGGGCTAATCCAAGAAACTACTTCAAATTTAAATTCAGTTAGAAGCACAAAGTCTGCCAACACAGGAATAAAGACAGCTTCAACAGCCTGCTTAAATAAAGGTGTAGGCTCAACTACCTCAGCAATTTCATTGCAACAAGAGGGTTTTGACCATTCGCTCCCTTCCCCCATCTCCATGCCACAAGTTTCTGGGGTGCCAAACAGCGCTGAATCTATTTTTATAGAGCCACAATAATGGGTGTCAAAAGTCCATGAAGTTGACGCTCCTAAAACCAAGAGTGCCAAAACGGTAGAAATGAATATAGAAAGTCTATTTTTCACCCTACAAAAGTACAAAAAAACCGAGAAAAAGAACGTATTTTTGTCCTTTGATTCAAAGCTTTAAAAAAGCCTTTGTTTGAATGCATATTTAAGAAACTAAGCACATGTTTACGGAACTTTACCCAAAATTAGACAGCATTTTTGCTTGTGCCCACGATAGTGAAACCAAGCTTAAAACCATCTGTACTTTGTTAGAAAAAAACATCCCTCATTACAATTGGGTGGGTTTTTATTTTAGAAATGGTCAGAAAGAAGAGCTTTTACTTGGGCCCTATGTTGGAGCGCCCACGGACCATACTGTAATACCTTTTGGTAAGGGTATCTGTGGTCAAGTAGCCCTTAGCAATGAAAATTTCGTAGTACCAGACGTTAAAGCACAAGACAATTATATTGCCTGCAGCATTTCAGTTAAGTCTGAAATTGTCATACCTATATTTGTCAATGGAGAAAACATAGGCCAGATAGATATTGACTCTGAAATCATAAACCCTTTCACTAAAGAAGACGAAACTTTTCTTGAGTACGTATGTAAAGGAGTTGCCTCATTTATTTAAATACACCTTTTATTAACCCTATTATATCTTTTTAATTCCAAACACATGAGTAGTTCAAAAAAAGCCTCCGCAGCACTAATTTCAGTATTTCATAAAGACGGACTTGGTCCTATTGTAGAAACCTTACACGCTCAAGGCGTGATCTTGTATTCTACAGGAGGTACAGAAACCTTTATTAAAGAAATGGGCATTCCAGTAGTGGCTGTAGAAGATGTAACTAGCTACCCCTCTATTTTAGGAGGCCGTGTTAAAACACTTCACCCAAAAGTATTTGGTGGAATTTTAAACAGACAGGACAATGAAGGAGATGTGGCACAGTTAAAAGAATTTGAGATCCCTCAGTTAGACATTGTCATTGTAGATTTATACCCTTTTGAAAAAACAGTAGCCAGCGGCGCTAGTGAACAAGATATTATAGAAAAGATAGACATTGGAGGAATTTCGCTCATTAGAGCAGCCGCTAAAAACTACAAAGATGTTATTTGTGTGTCTGATAGAGCAGACTATGCAGATTTCTTAAATATTTTAAAAACACAAGATGGGGCAACTACTTTAGCGCAACGAAAAGATTTCGCTACGCGATCTTTTAACACTTCTTCGCACTATGACACTGCTATCTTTAATTATTTTAATGGGGGTTCTCAGATAGACAAATTAAAAATTTCTGAAACCAATGGCCAGGTACTTCGCTACGGAGAAAACCCTCACCAAAAAGGGGTATTTTTCGGAGATTTTGAGGCGATGTTTACCAAACTTCATGGAAAAGAGCTCTCTTACAACAATCTTCTAGACGTAGATGCAGCAGTGCAATTGATGGGAGAGTTCAAAGAAGACGCCCCTACCTTTGCTATTTTAAAACACAACAATGCCTGCGGTCTCGCCACCAGAGACAGCTTAGTGACCGCATACAAAGACGCACTTGCCGGAGATCCAGTGTCTGCTTTTGGAGGTGTGTTAATTGCCAACAGGACAATAGATCTAGACACTGCAACAGAAATTCACAGTTTGTTTTGTGAGGTGGTTATAGCGCCTGGATTCACCCCAGAAGCGCAGGCATTACTTCAGGAAAAAAAGAACAGAATTCTCCTGGTTCAAAACGAGGTTGAAATGCCTCAAACGCAATTACGCACTTGTTTAAATGGTTTCTTATTACAAGAAAAAGACAGTATTACAGACGCTGTAAAGGACTTGCAATATGTAACAGACACACAGCCAGATGCAGCGGCCATAGAAGACTTAATTTTTGCCTCTAAATTGTGTAAGCACACCAAGTCTAACACCATTGTTTTAGCTAAAAACAAGCAACTTTGTGCTAGTGGTACTGGTCAGACTTCCCGTGTAGACGCACTAAACCAGGCCATTCACAAGGCTAACAGCTTCTCTTTTAACTTAGAGGGCGCTGTAATGGCTAGTGATGCGTTTTTCCCTTTCCCTGACTGTGTAGAAATTGCAGGAAATGCTGGAATTACTAGTGTGATTCAACCTGGAGGTTCTATCAAAGACCAATTGAGTGTAGATTATTGCAATGAAAATAAAATTGCCATGGTACTCACTGGGACCCGCCATTTTAAACATTAAATTTATTACCTTCGTTATCACTAACTTAGACCAAGCAATTTAACATCTTTCCCATGGGCTTTTTTGATTTTTTAACTGAAGATATTGCAATAGATTTAGGAACGGCCAATACACTGATCATTCACAATGATAAAGTTGTGGTAGACAGTCCTTCTATCGTTGCAAGGGATAGGACTACTGGAAAAATTATTGCCGTAGGTAAAGAGGCCAACCTCATGCAGGGTAAAACCCATGAAAACATCAAAACAATTAGACCTTTGAAGGACGGGGTTATTGCTGATTTTGACGCTTCTGAAAAGATGATTAGTATGTTCATTAAGAACATTCCTTCTCTTAAGAAAAAATGGTTTCCACCAGCACTGCGAATGGTGATCTGTATCCCTTCAGGGATTACAGAAGTAGAAATGCGTGCGGTAAAAGAATCTGCAGAGCGTGTAAACGGAAAAGAAGTGTACCTAATTCATGAACCCATGGCAGCAGCTATTGGTATTGGTATAGATATTATGGAACCCAAGGGGAACATGATTGTAGACATAGGCGGAGGAACTACAGAAATTGCCGTTATTGCTCTAGGAGGGATTGTGTGCGACAAGTCCGTTAAGATTGCAGGAGACGTTTTCACTAATGATATTGTGTATTATATGCGTACGCAACATAACCTTTTTGTAGGAGAAAGTACCGCAGAGAATATTAAAATTACCATTGGTGCAGCTACGGAAGACCTTCAAAGCCCTCCAGAGGAAATGTCTGTTCAAGGAAGGGACTTACTCACAGGGAAACCCAAACAAGTGCAAGTGTCTTACAGAGAAATTGCAAAGGCTTTAGACAAGTCTATATTGCGTATAGAAGACGCTGTAATGGAAACCCTCTCAAATACCCCTCCTGAATTGGCCGCAGATATATACAATACAGGTATATTTTTAGCCGGAGGCGGATCTATGTTAAGGGGACTGGACAAACGCTTGTCTCTAAAAACTGATTTACCTGTTTATATTGCAGAGGACCCCCTTAGAGCTGTTGTTAGAGGAACAGGGATTTCTCTAAAGAATTTAGAAAAATTCAAAAGTATTTTAATGAAATAGCCCCTGGCTAAAGAAAACTCCAACCCATGCAACGCATTATAGATTTTTTTCTTGGCAATAGGCTGCGTTTGTTATTTTGGTGTTACTTACTCATTGGGATTGCGCTTACTACCAGTGAAAATATTTACTTAAAATCAAGTTATTTAAACACCAGTAGCCGCTTAAGTGGTGGTATTCATTTGTTCTTTAGTGGCATTGGAGACTATTTTTCATTGGCTTCCGAAAATGAATTTCTCACCACTCAAAATAAGGTTTTAATGGAGCGCTTGGTCGCTTTTGAAAAGTATGAATTAAACCATGACTCCACCCTAATGAATAAAAATTTTGAATTCATTAACGGGAGAATTATAAAAAATAGTTTCACCGGAATAAACAATTACCTCACCCTTTCCTTGGGTGAACAAGACAGTGTGTTCACAGACATGGGTGTTGTGAATGAAAAAGGACTTCTTGGAATTATAGAGTTCAGCGGAAATTCATTTTCCACCGTTCAGAGTATTTTACACAGCAAATCTAAAATAAATGTCAAGGTGAAAGGAACTGACTATTTTGGATCCTTAGTTTGGAATGGAAAAAAACCCAACAATGTTCAACTGATCGACATTCCAGATTTAGCGCCTATCAAAAAAGGAGACACCATTATTAGCGGAGGAATGTCTAGCATTTTTCCTGAAAATATTCCTGTAGGTACTATTGAAGACTTTAAACTTACTGCTGCTAAGAATTACTATATTATTGAGGTGCGACTGTTTAATGACATGCAAAATATTGGGCCTGTTTATGTTATAAAAAATCATCTAAAACAAGAGATTAAAGCGGTAGAAAATAATACAGATGAATAGAGAGCTTCCTATATACCTGCCTATAAAAGTGATTCTTTTGATCCTTATTCAAGCTTTTGTATTTAGTAAAATGGCTTTGTTTGGGTTTATTAGCCCAATGATCTACACCCTACTCTTATATATTTATCCTACCCATAAAAATAGAAGTCTTTGGATTACTTTGGCGTTTATATTTGGTCTTATCTTAGATATTTTATTAGACACTTTAGCCCTTCATGCCATTGTTTTGGTTTTCATGGCTTATATAAGGCCTAAAATGATGCGAATTGTGTTTGGATTGAACTTTGAGCAAAAAAGTTTTAGAATTCAACAAGCACCTGTGGCACAACGTTATTCATTTATAGCAGCAATAATTATTTTACACCATTTGGTTTATTTTAGCTTGGAGGCATTTAGCTGGTCTAAATGGTTGCTGGTACTTGAAAAAACCTTTTCCACTGGAATAGTGAGCTTTATTTTTAGCCTGCTGTTAATCACACTACTAAGTCCGAGAAGAAAATGAGAAAACTATTACTTTTCTCAGTTGTTATAATAGCTGCCATTAGCTTTATCATTAAACTTGGCAGTCTACAAATCAGTGGTGCTAATCCTGAAGCTTTTAAATCGGATCCTGCAATAAGTGCACAAACAATCTACCCCAGTCGTGGATACATCTATGACAGAAACAATACATTATTGGTAGCCAACCAGGCGGCCTACGACCTTATGGTAGTACCAAGAGAAGTGTCGTTAAAGGACACTTTGGCTTTTTGTCAATTACTAAACATCAATAGAGAGACTTTTATAAATCAAATGGAGAGAGCCAAAAGATACTCCCCTAGGTTACCTTCCGTAATGGTGTCTAAACTCTCCAAAGAGACTTACGCTGCTTTCCAAGAAAAAATGAGAAAGTACGAAGGATTTTATATTCAAAAACAAAATTTAAGAGATTATAAAACAACTGCTGCAGCCAATGTACTGGGCTACATTAGCGAGGTAAATCCTTGGGAGGTGAAGAACAACCCAGACTACAACTCTGGAGAACTTATTGGTAAAACAGGCGTAGAAAAGCAATATGAGTCTATTATTCGGGGTGAAAAAGGGGTCCAATACCTACAAAAAGATCGATTCAATAGAATTATAGGGCCTTATAAAAATGGGGCTCATGACAAAACACCAAAAGCGGGAACAAATTTACAAATCACCCTAGATAAAGAACTTCAAGAATACGGAGAGAGATTACTTGAGAACAAACGCGGTGCCATTGTCGCTATTGAACCAAGTACAGGTGAAATTCTAGCCCTCATTACAGGCCCCAGCTTTGACCCTTCCTTATTGGTTGGAAGAAGTCGATCTAGAAATTACACCAACTTGTATTACGACTCTATAGCCAAACCCACTTGGGATAGAAGTTTATTGGCTCAGCCTTCCCCAGGATCACCATTTAAAATAATCAATGCACTTGCCGCTTTAGAAGAAGGGGTTTTAAACCCTTTAGAAACCGTTTACTGCAACAATGGATACTTCGTAGGGAAAGATAAAAAAGGATGCCACTGTGGGGGTGGTTCAAGAAACTTATACACAGCCATATCTGAGTCTTGCAACGCGTACTTTGTCGCGGTTTTTAAAAAAATATTTCATAAATATCCCAACTCAGACGCTGGCCTAGAAGCCTGGGTCTCACATATGAAAAGTTTTGGCTTAGGGGATTATTTGGGTACAGACTTGCCTACAGGTGCACCAGGAAGAATCCCTGGCGTTCCGTTTTACGACGCTTTTTATGGAGACAATAGATGGGGGCCTACCTACTTTATTTCTAACGCTATTGGACAAGGAGAGGTAGCAACAACTCCTATTCAATTAGCTAATATGACTGCAGCAATAGCCAACAGGGGTTTTTATTTTAGACCTCATATCCTTAGAAAGATTGACCGTGTTTCTTTTAATGACAGTGTGTACAACACACCAATATTCACCACTATTAGCAAAGAACATTTTGAGCCAATCATTGAGGCTATGCAAAAGGTTTATGAGTCTGGAACAGCGAAACACTTGAAAACAAAAGGGCTTACTATGGCGGGTAAAACGGGTACTGGCGAAAACTACACCCGAATTAACGGGGAACGAAAGCAGCTGACCGACCACTCTATTTTTGTAGGCTTTTCTCCAGTAGAAAAACCAGAAATTGCTATTTCTGTTTATGTAGAACACGGGTATTACGGCTCTAGATATGCTGGCTATATAGCCACACTTATGATGGAAAAATACTTGAAAGGTGCTATAAGCAATACATCCCTAGAAACAAAAATACTTGAAAGCAGTTTAGAGAAAGAATACGCAAAACCTTTGAGCGGAAAGCCCTTTAAAATAAACGAATATGCGTGGTAGTATAGGAAAAATAAGGGTAGATTGGGTTTCGATTGTCTTATACCTTATTTTAGTTTTTGTAGGCTGGGTGAATATTTACTCCAGTACGGTTACGGAAAATCACAGCAGCATTTTTGACTTTAGCACTATTTATGGCAAGCAACTTTTCTTTATTGTCATAAGTCTCTGTGCCGCAGGATTCATTTTTATTGTGAACACAAAAGCCTTTGAGCGATTTGCTGCAATTTATTACTTTACTGCACTTTTATTACTTTTGGGCCTATTTGTCTTTGGAAAAACAATTGCTGGAGCTACTTCCTGGTACAATCTAGGCTTATTTAATTTTCAACCTTCTGAGCTGGCAAAAATAGCTACTGCTTTAGCGCTTGCTAAATATTTAAGCGACATACAAACCGATATTAAAAATAACCTTCATGCTACCATTGCATTTACTATTTTATTAATTCCTGCATTACTCGTTATTCCCCAACCAGATCCTGGTTCTGCATTGGTGTTTTTTGCTTTGTCTTTTGTGTTATTTAGAGAGGGATTTTCACTGAAAATATTTTGGGCTGTTTTTGGCGCTATTATATTATTTATAGCCGTATTAAAATGGGGGGTCTTATGGAGTATTGGAGGTCTGGTTTTGGGTGGTGGTTTAGGATTTATTTTAAAACCTAAAAGAATAAAATGGTCTTGGGCTAAATTAAGTTTTGGACTTTTAGCTGGAATACTTTTTGCCACCAGTGTAAATTATGTTTTCAACGAGGTTTTCGAGCAAAGACACCGGGATCGTTTTAGCCTTTGGCTAGATCTTGAAACAGATCCCGAAATTTTAGAAAAAATCAATAGATCTATTGGATACAACACCTATCAATCTACAGAGGCTATTAGAGCTGGTGGTTTTTTTGGAAAAGGATTTTTAGAGGGCACCAGGACCAAAGGAGATTTTGTACCTGAACAACACTCCGATTATATTTTTAGTACATTAGGTGAAGAGTGGGGGTTTGTAGGAACCACAGCAGTGGTTCTGCTATTCACAACACTTTTGTTGAGGCTATTATTTTTAAGCGAAAGACAAAGTAATTCGTTTAACCGTATTTTTGGGTATGGAGTGGTCTCTATATTAGGCATTCACTATATTATTAATATTGGAATGGTACTGGGTTTACTTCCAACCATAGGAATTCCACTGCCTTACTTAAGTTATGGAGGCTCTGGAATGCTAGGATTTACATTGTTACTTTTTATATTTTTAAAACTAGACGGAAATAGGTTAAAAGAATGGGATTAGAAAATAAGGAAATTGTTCTTGGAGGCGGATGCTTCTGGTGTGTAGAGGCTGTTATGGAACTCCTCAAAGGAGTAAAAAGTGTAGTCCCTGGTTATATGGGAGGAACTGTACCTGGAACACCTACCTACAGAGAGATTTGCTCAGGGCGTACAGGACATGCAGAAGTAGTAAAGGTAGTTTACGATCCTACCATTATTTCACTATCAGTACTATTCGAAATATTTTTAACCACACATGATCCTACCACCCTTAACAGACAAGGGGCAGATGTTGGAACTCAGTACAGATCTGTAATTTTTTATGGTACTCAAGAAGAACAGAATTGCGCAGAAAAAACCTTCCAAAGTTTAAAGGGATATTTTGACGAGCCAATAGTCACTACTTTAGAACCTAAAGCAGTGTTTTACGAGGCAGAAAAAGAACACCATAACTACTACAGCAGCAATCCTTTTCAAGGATATTGTCAGGTAGTCATATCTCCTAAAGTAACTAAGCTAAAAGCACAACATTCAACATGGCTTAAAAAAGAATCATGATAGCTTTTCAGTTGGACCATTTTATAGAATCATTACCAAAGGACCCTTCTTTAGATGAGTATCCCCGGGCTGTACCGGAGGCTTTATACTCATTTGTAAACCCAAAAAAAACAAAATCAGCTTTAAAAATCCACCTCAATAGTAGCTTACTAAAGTCTTTGGGAATTGATGAAGATGATCCAGACCTCATCCAACAACTCACTGGAAATACAATAAGTGACCATCACATCCCTTTTGCTATGAATTATGGTGGCCACCAATTTGGCCATTGGGCTGGGCAACTAGGAGACGGTCGCGCGATTCACTTAGGAGGAATAAAAATAAATGGCAGTACAACAGATTTAAACTGGAACACTCCATCTGATTGGGCTCAAATTCAATTAAAAGGTGCAGGTCCAACTCCGTATTCTAGGTCTGCAGATGGATTGGCCGTATTGAGATCTAGTATTAGGGAATATTTATGTTCAGAAGCCATGTATCATTTAGGGGTACCTACCACAAGAGCTTTGTCCTTGTGTCTCAGTGGTGATTTGGTCAATAGAGACATGCTTTACAATGGCAATCCCGGTTTAGAGCAAGGGGCCATTGTTGCAAGGGTAGCCCCAAATTTCATCCGATTTGGCTCTTTTGAATTGCCTTCCTCTAGAGGGGAAATAGCTACATTGACAACCTTAGTAAAACAAACCATTAAATACTATTACCCCAACATCCAAGGTCCACTAAAGGAAGCGACCATAGATTTTTTCAAACAAGTTTGTGAAAACACCGCAAAAGTAATCGCAGATTGGCAGCGCGTAGGCTTTGTGCATGGGGTGCTCAATACAGATAATATGTCTGTTTTGGGGCTTACTATTGATTATGGCCCATATGGCTGGATGGAACCTTATGATTTAGATTGGACCCCTAATACAACAGATGCCAAAGAAAATCGCTATAGATTTGGAAACCAACACCAGGTAGGACTTTGGAACCTGTATCAGTTGGCTAACGCGCTCTACCCTATTGTAAAAGATGCAGCGCCTTTAGAAGCCGCATTAGATCATTTTAAAGAGACTTATGAGACAACTTACGCTCAGATGAGAAAAGAGAAGCTAGGACTGCATTTAAGCAAGGATGTTGCTTTAGATGCACTCATAGAAGACCTTGACCCTCTATTATCTCTTATAGAAACAGATATGACACTATTTTACCGGGAATTGGCCTTTTTCAAATCAGCCCAATTTTTAGAAAAAATCAAAACGGCTGAACTACACTCGGACTCCAGCAACACTAAGCAAGCTAATACCATCCAAACCGACCTAGAAAAAGACAACCAATGGTTATTTGGCTCTTTAATAAAAGCTTTTTATGACCCTAAAGCACTCAATGGTACTGTAAAAAACAAGTGGGTTTTATGGCTGCGTAGTTATGCAAAAATTAGATTGGCTCAAAAATCGCCTGATCAGGTCGTTATAGAAAAAATGAATGCGGTAAATCCAAAATATGTTTTGAGAAATTATATGGCTCAAATGGCTATTGAGGCTGCAGAAAAGAAAGACTACTCTATAATAAATGAACTGTTCCAACTGCTTCAAAAACCCTATGAGGAACAACATGAATTGGACAAATGGTACGCCAAAAGGCCAGAATGGGCCAGAAATAAGATAGGTTGTAGCCAATTATCTTGCAGTTCTTAATGCCAATTGATTACTACCCCATCAAGGATAAGGTGAATATCACCATCAATTAGACTAAACCTCCAGTCATTAACCTTTTACTGAGGCTAATTTCAAAGGATTGGTAAACCTGATTTTTAAATCTTGTAGCACATTTACTGCCTCTTCTACATAGACGTCTTTGGCTAAATCTCTGTGCCAGCGATCTCTTTTCTCTCTGAGTTCTGCATCTTGGGCAAGCATTGTTTTTTCTACGTTCAAAGATTGAAAAGTCAATTTAGAATCGTACTTGGTTATTTGCTTAAAATAAGCGGCTTTTTCTTTATCTAATTTTACCTCTGCAACATAATCCTCATAAAGCAATGACACCTTATTGTTGTCTTGCTGCGACTTTAACCACTTAGCATTCTCCTCAATGAGCTTTAATTGAGGGTTGGCAGCCATTCTCTTTTTTGAATTAGCTATGGTACTTTCAAAATCAATATATCCCTCCCAGGAGGTATATTCTGCTGCTGGAATTTTATCCCAAGCCATGGGGTGGTCCAAATCTCTTTCACCAATATCCATATAACTGTATTTATCTGGCACAACAACATCACTCATTACTCCTTTTAATTGGGTAGACCCTCCATTAATTCTATAAAATTTCTGGGTGGTTAACTTTAAAGCCCCTAGGTCTCCAAATTCACTACTCCTCACAATATTATTTAAAGGCACCACATTTTGAACGGTACCTTTTCCAAAAGTCTGCTTACTCCCGATCACTACTGCTCTTTTATAATCCTGCATGGCAGCTGCTAAAATTTCAGATGCAGAAGCAGACAATTCATTCACTAGTATTACTAAGGGACCATCCCAAACTAAGCGATTGTCAGTGTCTTCGTATAATTCAATTTTTTCTTGTCCCGTTTTGACTTGAACAACCGGACCGTCTTTAATAAATAAGCCTGCAATATCTACAACAGTTTTTAAAGATCCTCCGCCATTGTCTCTGAGGTCCAAAATGAGTCCTTGAGCCCCTTCTGCTTTTAGTTTTTCTAACTCAGCCGCAATATCAGTTGCCGCATTTCTCTCGTTATAATCTTCGAAGTCTACATAGAACTTAGGCAAGTTAATAAGTCCATACTTATATTCTCCTTGATTTACTGTGGCTGTTTTAGCAAAAGTTTCTTCTAGTTTAACGACATCTCTGGTAATTGAAATTACCTCTAGGGTACCGTCTACTTTTTTAACGGTCAAATCTACCAAGGAACCTTTTGGACCTTTGATAAGTTTTATGGCGTCGTCTAATCGCATTCCCACAATATCTACCGGATCTTCTCCTGACTGCCCTACTTTTATGATCTCATCTCCTACCTCAATTCTTTGGTCTCTCCAAACAGGTCCTCCAGAGATTATTTCCACAATCTTCGTTTGATCTTTACGCTTTTGAAGTCTAGCGCCAATCCCTTCGAATTTACCTGACATGTCCATGTCAAATCTGTCTTTCTCTTCTGGAGCAAAATAGAAAGTATGGGGATCATAGGTCTCTACAATACTATTTAGATACTGCACAAACCAATCTTTTCTTTCTAAATCTGCCACAAAATCAAAATACTCTTCCAGACTTTCTTTAGTTTTTGCCCTTGCTTCAGATTCCAAGACTTCCATCCCTTTAGTGGTATAATTTGAATCTTCCGCTACTTTTAAGGCCTCATTCTCCTTAGATGCGTAGTAGGTTCCTAAAGACACATATTTTAATTGTGCCCTCCAACGGGCTTCTAATTCTTTTTTTGATTGTGCGTAAGGCAGAAGATCATAATCTACCACCAAAGAGTCTGTCTCTGAAAAATCATAAGGGGTATTGAGTACTTTCTTATAGAGGTCTTTGGACTCGTCTATTCTGTAGATTAAACGCTCATGAACAAGGTTAAAAAAACTAATATCAATTCCTTTAATCTGGTCGTCTATTTGTGTTTTATATTCCTCGAATGACGCTAAGTCAGTAGCTAAAAAATATCGTTTCATGGGGTCCAATCCCCCTATGAAATTATCATAAACTCTTTCTGAAAATGTATCATTCACGGCTGTAGGCTCAAAGTGTAGCCTTTCTAATACATAACTAATTAGCTCCAACAAAAGCTTGTCTTTATCAGAGGTTTCGCTAATACCTTTTGTAAAACTACAAGAGACAAAAGCAAATAAAACAACCGAGCAAACTAATATAAAATTCTTTTTCATCTTCTTCATTTTTTTTGCAACCACCCTTTTAAGGGCTTTTAAAGTCCTAAGATAAGTAAAAGTGCCTGCAATTATTGAGCCTGCTGAAATAATTTTTTGTTAAAATAGCCGTGACACAAATGCTTATAATTATTGTATTTTTGTGATTAAATAGCCTACTATGCAAAAGCCTCTCATACTCATTACCAACGACGACGGAATTACTGCTCCAGGAATAAGACACCTCATTGAATTTGCCAAGGAGATTGGCGAAGTGATCGTTGTTGCTCCAGACAGTCCACAATCGGGTATGGGCCATGCTATTACTATAAACAGCACCTTGTATGTAGAGCAAATTGTCGTAGATAAAAACAATCCAGATCAAAAAGAATACAGCTGTAGCGGCACACCCGCTGATTGTGTTAAAATTGCACTTCAAGAAATTTTACACCGCAAACCGGATCTTTGCATTAGTGGAATTAACCATGGTTCAAATGCTTCAATCAATGTCATTTATTCAGGAACTATGAGTGCTGCCATTGAAGCTGGAATAGAAGGAATTCCCGCTATAGGGTTCTCTCTTTGCGACTTTAGTTGGGAAGCCAACTTCGCAAGCGCCAAACCTTTTATCCAACAAATTATCAAGGAATCCTTAAACAAAGGAATTCCTTCTGGAGTTGTTCTTAATGTAAATATTCCTAAAACAACGGAAAACACCTCCATCAAAGGAATTAAAGTGTCTAGACAGGCCAAAGGAAATTGGAAAGAGAAATTTGACAAAAGAACCAGTCCAATGGGAAGGGATTACTATTGGTTAACTGGTGTTTTTGATCTTCAAGACAAAGGAGAAGACACCGATCAATGGGCCTTAGATCACGGATATATCTCCCTTGTGCCTACCCAATTTGACCTTACAGCACACCATGCTATTCAAAATATTAATACTTGGGAGCTTCATGCAGAGTAGTGGAAAACACCGCTATAAAATAGCTACAGGGATAGGAATAGGATTCCTCGCAAATAGCTTGGGTATACTGCTATACATCCTACTTTTTTCTCCGCTTAAAATAACAACTACCCTCCAAGCGGCCTACTCAAATGGGTACCTTGGTGCTATTATTGGACTAGGTGCCATTTTAAATTTACTGGCTTTTTTTACCTTTATTAAATTCAAAAAAGACCCTGAAGCAAAAGGGGTTTTAATAGCGACAATTACTGCAGCATTGGGTATTTTAATGTTAAAAGCTATGGGGCTATGAAATACTATGTGATTGCAGGGGAGGCCTCAGGAGATCTTCATGGAAGTTATTTGATTAAACATTTAATGGAAACAGACACCAATGCACAGGTTAGGGCTTGGGGAGGAGATCTTATGGAAGCACAAGGCGCAGTATTAGCCAAGCACTATAAAGACATTGCTGTGATGGGCTTTATAGATGTTTTAAAAAAGCTCCCTCAAATATTTAAAAATATTTCTTTCTGTAAAAAAGACCTTCTTGAGTTTAAACCAGATGCTGTTATTTTTATTGATTTCTCGGGCTTTAATTTAAGAATTGCTCCTTGGGCCAAGGATAACGGCTTTGCTACACACTATTATATAGCCCCTCAAGTTTGGGCTTCTAGACCTAAGCGAGTGGAAAAAATCAAATCCAGTATAGACCACTTATATGTGACTTTACCGTTTGAACCTGATTTTTACAAAAAACACCACTACAACCCAACTTTTGTGGGTCACCCGCTATTAGATCCCATTTCGGACTTAAAAGCGCCAGAAAAAAATTGGGCCACTACACAAAAATTATCTTCAGAAAAAAATATTATTGCCCTTTTACCAGGCTCTAGAAAAGGAGAGATAAAAGCTGTTTTACCGCTATTAATCAGGACAAGTAAAATTTTTAAAGGCCAACAATTTGTATTGGCTGCAGCGCCAAATATTCCGCTTAAAATGTACACGGACATTATAGGAGACGCTCCAGTAAAAATTGTTCAAGGCCAAACTTATGCCTTACTGCAACACGCAAAAGCTGCGCTTGTGACTAGTGGAACAGCCACCCTAGAAACCGCATTGATTGGAGTCCCACAAATTGTGTGTTATAAAACCCAATGGCTCACTTACTGGATTGCAAAAAAAATCATCACCCTTCCTTACATCTCATTGGTCAATCTTATTTTAAATAAAGAGGCGGTACCAGAGCTGATCCAAAATAATTTAAGCGTGAAAAACTTAGAAACACACTTGCATAAAATTTTAGAAGGCAGTGAACGGGAAAATCAATTGGAAAACTATCAAATCCTAAAGCAAAAACTAGGTGCAGGAGGCGCAGCAAAAAGAACAGCCACCGCCATAGTCCATTCACTCAAGTCCCATAAATAAATTGTATCTTAGAAATTAAAGCTAGTTTGCAAATGCTTTAACCAATACCATAAACTGCTGTTTATTAAAGGCAATTCCCCGCTATTTTACCAAAAAAACCTAGTGACCAATAGGAACTATGTTTTTTAAACAATCTGCTCATCTGTTATTACTCCTCCTGGGATATAGCCTAGGAATCTTCACTATTTACAAAGGCTTTATTCCTTTATTCACTGGTAATACCCTAATAATAAGCCTTGCTGTCTGCACTATTTTATTGGCCTATTTCACCAAAACAAGGACCCATCTATTTTGGGTTTTCTGTTTTGTAACAGCATTTTTAATGGGAAGCCTGCGCATGGAAATGCATCCAAGCCAAAGGCTATTCAAAATGCTACAGCATGAAGGAAAACAAAAAAATACCCGAGAAACCATTAACCCATTCACACTTGAACTACAGCAAAATAAACCACAATATTATCAATTCGTTATTGAATCACTGCTAAAAAGCAATGGAAAGCAGTACAGGTATGTGGCCGAGATTCATCCCATAAAAATTAAGGACTGCACCGTTTTAACTAACAATCATCCTAAAACCAACCCTATAAAAAAGGTGAAAGTATTGCTCTCTCATGCCAAAGACTCCTTGAAAAAAGCCTTGAAAGAAGGTCAGGCCGGTATTGCTAAGGGATATTTAAACATTCCAAGTGCCAGGCAATTACCGAGAGGGTTTAGCTATAAAAACTACCTCAGGACCCAAGATATTCATTTCACCTTTTACATGAGCCATTGGAAAAAAATAGAAACCGCAAACACTAAATACACTTTTAAGTACCGCTCTCTGATTGCAGAGAGAAAGCGTGAAATTCTAGAGAAATTACAAACAACTGCTTTAGATTCCGCTGTAGTTCAAGTGTATAGCGCGTTGGTTTTTGGTGAAAAAACAAGGCTAGATCCAGACTTACGAATGGCATACCAAAATGCAGGGGCGGCTCATATTTTGGCCATATCTGGCCTACACATAGGAATGATTGCAGCTATGCTGTTGTTTTTCTTAGCACCACTACAGAGGCTAGCTGGGGGTAAAATACTCTCTAGCATACTGCTTTTAATTGGTTTGTGGACCTATGCAATATTTTCAGGAAGTGCTCCATCTGTCGTAAGGGCTGTTTCTATGTTTAGCTTCTTGTCTATTGCTTGGATTTTTAATAGGCCTATGTTTTCTCTGCATTACCTCGCCATTTCATTTTTCTTTATGCTATTGTGGAATCCATTGGTGCTTTTCTCTTTGGGCTTTGTAATGAGTTACGCAGCAGTCGCTAGTATTCTTTTAGGAATGCCCCTCATAGAATCAATGGGTGTTCCCAAAAACAAATATGTTAAAAAGGTATGGCAGCTAGCGAGCATCAGCCTTTTGGCGCAATTGGGGGTATTAGGGCCCTCCTTATTTTCATTTCATCAATTTCCTTTGTTGTTTCTAGCCACCAATCTTTTAATTATTCCTTGGATAGGCTTACTGCTTGGTCTGGGGATTTTTACTGGAATTTGGTGGGTATTTTCTAGCCCGCCTAATCTATTGTTATACGTCCTAAACAAGGGCTTTCTAATCTTAAACAATACGGTGGAATGGATCGGTGCACAGGATCAGTGGATACTCAAAAACATTTACTTTCCGACTAGTTACCTTTGGGCTTTACTGATTTTGACTCTGGGGTTTTTACTATGGCAGCTCCAAAAATACCGCAAGCCAAAAAGCTGGCGTTACTTTTTATGGGCCACACTGATTTTTCAAAGTATTGTACTGGGCCAAAAAATATACGATCATAAGACCAATGAGCATTATATCATAAAATCCTATGGACAAATCACGCTGCTGTCTATTGATCATAAAACCATGGAATACTTCAGTGAAAAGCCCTTAGACAAAAACACTATAAACAGCTTTAAAAACAATTATGACATTCGTGAAACAATCCATAAAAAATGGGTGAACAACTATCAATTAGGGCCATTTAAAATGGTATTTCCAAAAATAAAAAACCAGATTAAAGGCCCAATAAGTCATGTCCTTATAGATTCGAGTACTCGGGTATACCCGTCGTATTTTAATCCCGAGCAGCTTGTAAATACCAGGGTCATTTACAGCGGTTTTTACCCTACCAAAGAAATGAACACTTGGGAAAAATGGGCGCAAAAAAATGGGCGCCTAATCTGGAAGATAGACACCCAAGGTTTTTATGATTTTAAAAGAGATATAAGCCCTTAAATAAGCGAAGTCCTGCTACAGGAGCCTAGCCGCATTTTAGTGCACATTACCCATTAGTTTCTTAATAAATGGAGACGCGATTAAAACCAATACCCCTGCTCCAATAGAATACATGGCTATTAATTCAAATCCGTCAGTATAGACCGTCAATGTTTCCAGGCCACCCACATTGGCATTGTCACTCTCCACCGCCAGTTCTTTACTAATAAAACCAACCACTTGGAAGGCATAGGCAGAAGACAAGAACCAAATTCCCATCATAAATGCCACAATTCTTTTGGGCGAAAGGTCCGTAATTTTTGAAAGCCCTACCGGAGACATAAACAATTCTCCAATAGACAACATAAAATACATGATTAGTAAATAGCTAAAAGGAACCATTCCATTCTCATCTGCTTGTAAGCCACTAATAGAAAGAATATAAAAACTCAATCCAGCAAATAGAAGGCCTAGACCAAATTTATAAGGGGTTCTTGGATTTCTTTTTGTCTTAGCCAAATACGCCCACATAAGTGAAATTGGAATAGCTAGGATAATAATAAACATAGAGTTTAAGGAGTTGGTCTGAGCCGCGTCCATAAGACTCAAATTCACATTTCTAGCAGCAAATAAGGTAATCACACTTCCTGACAGTTCGTGGAAACCCCAGAAAATAGTCATGAAAAAGGTGATTAAAATAGCCACTATTAATTTTTTACGCTCCTCAATAGTGGCATCTATTAAGACCTTAGCTAAGTAGAACAGAATCACAATCCCTATACCCTTAAAAATAATATTCACTAAGTTTTGGTCTCCCAAAATGGTCTCCCCGTTCATAAAAGGACCATAGGAAGACAATAAAAAGGCAATTACTGGAGCCGCTAAAAAAGCCAATACAGGAATCATTTTCCCTTGAGAAACCCCTAGTAATGGTTTGTCTATAGCCGCTTGAGAAGGCGGCAAGCCCTCTGTCCCAAAAACCTGTCTTTTAATCCCATTCCAAAAGAAAACAAGACCTAATAACATCCCAAATCCTGCCAAGCCAAAGCCGTAATGCCATCCGTAAGTTGCAGCCAACCAGCCACATAATAACGGAGCTACCCAACCACCAATATTAATTCCCATATAAAAAATGGTGAACCCTGAGTCTTTTCTCACATCGCCGTCCTTGTAAAGGGAGCCCACAAAAGTGGAAATATTGGGCTTAAAAAAACCGTTACCCACCACAATGAGTCCCAAGGCCAAATAAAAGGCATAGGTATTGTCTACTGCTAGGACAAAGTGTCCCAAAGACATGAGAATACCCCCTAGAAAAATAGACCTTCTAAGGCCCAATGTGGTATCTGAAATCTTACCACCAATCACGGTAGAAGCATATACTAAAGAACCGTAAGAGGCATAGACTGCAGCTGCGGCCACATCTCTAGTGCTCAAGGCTTCAAATATTTTATTCACCATATAAAGGGTCAACAAGGCGCGCATTCCATAGAAACTAAAACGCTCCCAAAGTTCAGCGAAGAATAGGTAAAAAAGTCCCTGAGGGTGACCCAGAATGTCTTTTGGTGTTTGGCTAGGAGTAGTCATATAAGTAATGTATGTATTAAAGGTTGTTTAAAATAAATTGGGTCATTTTAGTGTAGAGTTGCTCCCTGGTTTTACCACCGTAAATACCGTGGTTTTTGTCAGGGTATACCGCCCAATCAAATTGTTTGTTGGCCTGCACTAAGGCTTCTACCATTCTCATGGTATTTTGAAAATGCACATTGTCGTCTGCAGAACCGTGAACTAATAATAACTTCCCTTTTAATCGCTCCGCGTAATTAAGTGGAGAATTTAAGTCGTATCCTTCTGGGTTTTCTTGTGGCGTTCTCATGAAACGCTCCGTATAAATAGTATCATAAAACCTCCAAGAAGTTACAGGGGCTACAGAAATGGCTGTTTCAAACACCTCATTACCCTTTAAAATAGAATGCATGGCCATATCTCCTCCAAAGCTCCAGCCCCAAATTCCGGTACGGTTTTCATCTATATATGGAAGGGCAGACAATTGTTCTGCTGCAGCAATCTGGTCGTCGCTCTCGTAACGCACCAATTGCAAGTAAGTAGATTTTTTAAAATCTCTTCCCTTAAATCCTGTACCCCTACCGTCTACACAAGCAATCACATAGCCCCTAGACTGCAATAATTGGTACCAGTAATCATTAGCACCCATCCAAGTATTAGAAACAGATTGTGACCCTGGACCACTGTATTGAAACATCAAAAGCGGATACTTTTTGGAAGGATCAAAATCTGCCGGCTTAATCATCCACATATTGAGATCGTTGCCATTTACAGCAAGGGTAGAAAACTCTTTTGGGCTTATGTTATAAGCCTCTAGTGTATTTAAAAGAGCCGTATTATCTACAATGGTTTTTAACATTAAAGACTGCCCAGCATTGGCGTCACGGACTCTTTTCTTAGGCACTGTGGTATTTAATGTATAAGAAGGTGGTGTGGCAGCATTAGAATGTGCGTTAATGAAATAAGTGAAGTCTGCAGAAAAACTAGCCCTATTCACCCCATCCTGCGCAGTCAAACGCGTGGCATTTTTACCATTAATGCCTACCGAGTACACATCTCTATTGATAGAACCCATAGCGGTAGACTGAAAAAATATCTTTTTGCATTTTTCATCATAGCCGTAATAAGAAGTTACCTCCCAATCTCCTGAGGTAAGTTGCCTCTTTTCTTTCCCACTTTTGTCGTGTAAGTAAAGGTGGTTATAGCCATCTTTTTCAGAGCTCCAAATAAAACTGTCGTCTACTAAAAAAGTAAGGTTGTCATTCACGTCTACATAGGCTGCGTCTCTTTCCGTGTGCAAGACAGAAAGAGCACCACTGCGCTTATTATACTCATATAAAACAAGCTCATTTTGGTGTCTGTTAAAGGTTTGAAACGCCAACTCGTCTGGGTTATTTTTCCACATAATTCGGGGAATATAATAAGCGTCTACAGGGATTGTAGAAGTTTTTGCTCCCTCCAACTCAATGAGATGTAAGCTGACTACTGCATTGTTTTCCCCAGCTTTTGGATACTTAAAGGTTTGTAGTGTAGGGTATAAATCTTCTCCGTAAATGGGCATAGAATACTCTGGCACTTCTGTTTCGTCGAATCTCAAGAAAGCAATATGGGTCCCCTCTGGGCTCCATTCAAAAGCACGAACAAAACCAAATTCCTCTTCGTAAACCCAGTCTGTAATTCCGTTAATAATACGATTCTTTTCGCCGTCAAAAGTAAGTTGCTCCGTTTGCTTAGTCTTTAAATCGAACAGATAAATATTGTTTTCGTAACCATAGGCTACTTTGGAGCCGTCAGGAGATAAACTGGGCTCTTGAACGGCAACATTGGCTATTTTAATTAAAGACTTATCATTAAAGTCATACACAAAATAAGACCCTAGGGTAGACCTTCTGTAAATGGGTATTAAATCCGTAGCCAAGAGCACTTTAGATTCGTCTGCGCTAAAAGTGTATGAACTCATATATGAAATACCCTCCAAGTCTTCTGTAGATAATAAAGTAGCCGTTTTCTCCAGCGTTTCATATTCGTATAAATCAATGGTTTGGATCTTATTTACGCGGTCATAATTCAATAAGGTATACTGGGTTCCATTGTTTCTAGACCGAAGGACATCCATCCCTTCTGTTCTGAAAGTTCCATCGTAAATAGCCGCTACACTCACTTCTTTTTCTTGGGCTAAAACGGTATTTATGGCCAAAAGGCCGATGCTAAAAAGCACTGCTATTTTTCTCATATCATTCAATTAAAACAAGGCCCTATGGCCCGTATTTTTACAATAAAGCTCCTAAAAATAAGATTTTAATACGAGAATCTTTAAAGAATCTACAAATAGGTCATAAAATGGGATTTAACTATCTTAGCAGTACAAAAAAATAATCTATGTCTACCCCCATTCAAGGATTTTCAAAACTGTCTAAAGAAGAAAAAATAGACTGGGTATCTCAAACTTTCACCCAAGGAGATCCTGAAACAAAATCCCTCCTCACCCAATACTGGCATGAGGACAAGGAGCTACAAAAATTACATGATGAATTTATAGAAAACACCCTTAGTAATTTTTACCTGCCACTTGGAATTGCGCCAAATTTTTTGATCAACGACAAGCTTTATGCCATTCCCATGGCCATTGAAGAGAGTTCAGTGGTGGCCGCAGCTAGTAAAGCTGCAAAGTTCTGGGGAAGCCGAGGTGGGTTTAAAACCGAAGTGCTAGGCACTGAAAAAATAGGCCAAGTGCATTTTTTCTTTCAAGGTGATCCCAAAAAATTAAAATCCTTTTTTACCCATATAAAACCCATTTTATTAGCAGACTGCGCTTCACTCACAGCGAATATGGAAAAGCGAGGAGGAGGAATTAGCAGTCTATCGTTGAAAGACAAAAGCTCAGATTTGGCCCATTATTTTCAAATACATGCTGTATTCCAAACAGCAGACGCTATGGGAGCCAACTTCATTAATTCTTGTTTGGAGCAATTTGCCGCTACCCTAAAAAGAGAGGTCCCCTTATATGCAGACTTTACCGAAGAGGAGAAATCACTTGAAGTGGTTATGAGCATTCTATCTAACTATGTGCCCAATTGTGTTGTAAAAGCCACCGTATCTTGTCCAGTAGAGGACTTAGAAGGCATTGATGGAGCGTCCGGGCGTGTTTTTGCTCAGAAAATGGTGCAGGCCGTTGCCATTGCCAAGGCAGCACCTCATAGGGCGGTGACCCACAACAAGGGTATTATGAATGGTATAGACGCTGTGGTCATTGCCACAGGAAATGACTTTAGGGCGGTAGAAGCTGGGGTACATGCCTATGCCGCAAAAGACGGCCAATATTCAAGTCTGACACATGCAGAAATAGTAGATGGTGTTTTTAGTTTTTGGATAGAAGTGCCCTTGGCTTTAGGAACTGTAGGAGGGCTCACCAATTTACACCCTCTAGTAAAATGGTCCTTGTCAGTCTTACAGAAACCCTCTGCAAAAAGGTTAATGGAAATTGTAGCCGTAGCTGGACTAGCTCAAAATTTTGCAGCTTTGCATTCTTTAGTGACCATTGGGATTCAGAAAGGGCATATGAAAATGCACCTGCTTAACATACTCAACCAACTGGGGGCTACTACAAAGGAAAAAGAACAATTAGTAGCGTACTTTAAAGATCAAACCGCTACCCATAGTTTGGTAGTCAGTAGTTTTGAGGCCTTGAGAAAAAATGGTCGCTTATGAAACCTTTAGCTACTGCCAACACCCTGCCAAGTAATGGTAAACGTTTTTACAGCCATGGTAAACTACTGCTCACTGCTGAGTATTTGGTGCTAGATGGTGCAGAAGCTATGGCTATTCCCTGTCGCTTTGGACAGGATTTATGTATAGAAGACCACGAAAATAACACCATAGATTGGAAAGCCTATACTAATGAAAAGACCCTATGGGGACATTTTAGCTTCCCTATGGCGGCGCTGAAGCATCCCGTGTATGCCCAACCAAAAAACGAAAAGGACTTTCTAATAAAGTTGTTACAAACAGCTAAAAAATTAAATCCCTCATTTTTAGAAAATAGTACTGGATGCTCTGTTAGCACCCATTTAGAATTCCCTAGAGACTGGGGGCTCGGCAGTTCTTCTACCCTTATTCACAATGTAGCGCTTTGGGCGGCAGTAGACCCCTATAAGCTACTTGTGCTTAGTATGGGTGGTTCTGGTTATGATATTGCTTGCGCAGCCGCTAAAAATCCTATTCGCTATAGGAGAGAGACTGCTTCACAGCCGCTACACATTCAGGAAATAAGTCTTGAGGCAATCCTTGTAAAAGAAGCGGTATTTATACACTTGAATCAAAAACAAGACAGCAGGGATGGAATAAATACCTACTTAAAACAAAAGGCAGCAAATGCGTTTTCAATAATGGAGGCTATTGAGCAGATTAATGTACTCAGTAGGTCACTTCTTAAAGCTAAAGATGTAAAAACGCTCATGGCTTGTATGGAGGCTCACGAAGCTTTTGTAGGAAACATTATACAAACAACTCCTGTTAAAGAACACCTTTTTAATGGCTACCCAGGTGCTATTAAAAGTTTAGGGGCTTGGGGAGGAGATTTCATCATGGCGGCCTCTGAACAGTTAAGCCCTCTTGAAACAAAGGAATACTTTTTTAATAAAGGATATACTACTAGCTTTTATTACACTGAAATGGCCCTGTAATCTCGCAAAGAAGCAGGTCAAAAAAAAAGGCGGCCATAAGGCCGCCTTTTTTTTAGGATACTATCAAGAACAATATTAGTAAAATACGGCTCTGTTGTCTTCAATAGTTGCTGTTTCTTTTAAAGCATTATAACTACTGAAAAATATACTGTTTTGCGTTCCTGCCTTAAGCGCTTCTGCGTAGGTAGCATAGCTATCCAATACAGTCGCTTCCTGCTTTTTATTGAGCTGCACTAAGAAAACACCTGTTTCTCCTACTAAAAGTGAAGAAGTGGCGCCTTCAGATAAGTTAAAAGCTTTTCCTACTACAAAAGCTTCTCTACCAGCTCCTGGAATAATAGGACTTTTAACACTTAAAGCAGAAGCCGTTTCTACAGACTGACCAGAAGCCGCTGCAAAAGATTCTAAAGTGTTTCCTGATTTATTTTTTAAAATCCATGCTGCTTTCTTTTCTTTTCTCAAGATTGGAAGCGCTGAAGCAGAAGCATCTGCCACGGTCATGGTTCCTGAACGGTATCTGGCGGTCAGTTGAACAATGGCATAGCCATTATTTACATTAAATCTTTTAATCGCGCCTAAATCTGTGTCTTCGTTAAATGCCCACTGAACTACAGATCTTTGTGCGGCAAGACCTGGAAGATTCTCATCCATAGCCAATAACTTGTTGACACTTCTAACGTCATAATTTCCTTCTTTAGCAATAGCTACATATTCTTTTGGATTTTCAGTAACATCCATTTCAAACTTGGTCGCTTGAGTGAAAATCGTATTAATAGTTTGCTCAGAAGGAGCAATATCTCTACTCAAGGTAGCGATCTGGAAAATATCTTGTTTGTCGTCTACCCTCACAATATGGAAACCAAATTCTGTCTCTACCAATCCAATTGCGTCTACTCTATTTGAAAAAACAAAATCATTAAATTTTGGTGTCATTTCTCCATCTTGGAAGAAGCCTAAATCTCCACCTCTAGAAGCTGTAGGACCATCTGAGTTATCTCTAGCCAATTCAGCAAAAACAGTATTTGATTTTTTAGCATCTGCAAGTAATCTATTGGCTTCTGTTCTAGCGGCTTCTTTTGTTCTTGTTACTGATGGGCTTACACGCTCAGCGCCCACATAAGAAATTAAAATATGTGATGCTTTTACTGCGCCATTATTTTTCTTGCCGACCAATTTAGATACTTTGTAAGCATTATTCTCTTTGTAAGGTCCAAAAGTTTCACCAGGACTTAAAGTAATAATAGAGTCTCTAAATGTGGTTACTATTTCATTCTTAGTTCTATAAATAGTATCGTATGCGCTATCTGAATTACGTTCTAAAAATGCCGCTAAATCTGTTGTGTTTAAAAAACCTGCTACTTTTTCAGTGGCAGCTGAATTTTCATTGTACTCCTCTGTATCTGAGAGCAAAGCAATTACAGCGTCTTTAACTGCTTGCTCATCTTCCTTAGAGGCTTTCTCCTCAAAGTAAACCAAACGAATATCTCTGGCTGGCTCTTGCTTAAATAAGGCTGGATTTTTGCTAATATAAGATTCAATCTCTCCAGCAGTTACTGTAATAGTGGTATCTGGAACAGCAGAGAAAGGCATTCTTACATATGAAATATCTACTTTGTCATTGGCTAATTTGTAGTCAAATTTACCTTCTTCTAGGGTAGTTCCAACACCCGCTTTCACTAAGTTAAAATACATTTGCTCTTTAGCAGACTGGATAATGGCTAATTCGTCTTGCAACCAAAGAGAATATCTGTAAGGGTTATTGGCTTTCCAATCTGCAACTGCAGCAATAAATAAGGATTCACTAAAAATACCGTTTTCATCTTGAAACTCAGGTTGGTTTGAATAAGATGGGGTGTTTTTGATGAAGTTCATGATTTGGTCCCCTTCTACTGAAATACCCAAATCTTCAATTTCTTGATTTAATAAGTTTCTTCTCAATTCAGTATTCCAAACCTGATTAACCAATTGAACAGTTGTTGCCTGGCTGCCTGCCCTTTGAGCGGCAACTTCTAGCTTTTGACGAAAGTCATCTATAGAAATTTCTTCCCCATTCACACTTCCAATAGCTGAGCCTCCCATGGGAGATCCGCTTCCGCTGTTGGTAAATACTCCTGAAATTACAAAAGCAAATAAAGCCAATCCAATGATAAGGATCAACACCGTGGTTCTCTGTCTTATTTTTTCTAATACTGCCATTTTCTAAATATCTTTTAATCAGTTGGCGAAAATACCATTTTCTTTTTAAATTTTATTCGCTTCTACTAATTTTTAAACTTTTAAAAAGCGCTTTATTCCTTTTCAAGCACCTCTAATGAGACCAAATCTATTTTATTACCTGAAACCTCTAAAATAGTAAAGCAATAGAAGCCTATAGTAATACACTGATTTAATGCGGGAATCTCCCCTGTCTCGTGGACAATTAAACCGCCTAAGGTACCGTATTCGTCGCGTTCTTCAAGATTTAAATAATAGGTTTCATTCAGGTAATCTACTTCTAACCTAGCTGAAAATTTATAGGTGTTGTCGGACAATTGTTCCTCAATCAAATCTGTGCTGTCGTGTTCGTCTTCTATTTCTCCAAACAATTCTTCTACAATATCTTCTACCGTAACCATTCCCGAGGTTCCACCGTATTCATCTAATACAATAGCAATACTTTTTCTTTTTTTAGTAAGCACATTCAATATGTCATTGATCAACATAGTCTCTGGTACATACTCAATTGGCAAAAGCATGCTTTTGATAGTTTCTGGCTTTTTAAAAAGCTCATAGGAATGCACATAACCAATTATATTGTCTATGGTGTCTTTGTAAACCAGCAATTTAGAAAATCCAGTTTCTGTGAAAATCTTTACTAAATTTTTAGGACTCTCATGTATTTCTACTGCACATAAATCTGTTCTAGGTACCATGACATCTCTGGCTTTTACCCCAGAAAACTCTAAAGCATTTTGGAATATTTGAATCTCAGAGTCAACCTCATCTTCTGTCGCTACAGCTTCCATTTGCTCCGTAATATAATCACCAATTTCCAATTTGCTAAAGGCTAATGGGACGGAATCTCCCGATGTTTTAAAGAGTAATTTAAGAATCAAATCTGAAATAAAAATCACAAAATTAGAGACTTGTGAAAAAATCAAATAAAACACATAGGCTGGTAACGCTAGGGCTTTAATGAGCGTATTAGCATAGATTTGAAACAGCACTTTAGGCAGGAATTCTGCTGTGAGTAAAATAATCAAAGTAGATATAACTGTTTGTGTAAGCAAACTAAAGTCTGTAAACAACAAGCTCAATAAAGGGCTTTTTACAGGAGTCCATTTTTCAAATAGCCCCATGAGTAAATCACCCATAAACAATCCATAAATCACCAAGGCCACATTATTACCAATAAGCATGGTAGCAATGAATTTGGAGGGTCTTTTGGTGAGTCTAGTCAGGATTTTAGACAGAAAGCCATCTTGTTTTTTTTCTAGCTCAATATGAATTTTATTCGCAGAAATAAAAGCGATCTCCATCCCAGAAAAAAAGGCGGAAAAAAAGAGCGATAGTACAATAATTATGAGGTTTGGGTCCACTATTTTTTATTTTCGTTTTGCCTTTTTTCAAATTTCAATCTGTAACTCCTTCTAAAAAAGAACATTCCAATTGAAACCACTCCAAAAAGCAAGAAAATGCCCATTTCCTCAAGGGAACTACCCCATAGCTTAATGACTTTAACTAAAGAGAAAATAGCCACTATTAAGTATAGATATTCGGTATATTTTAAAATTCTAATCATCGCTTTCTGTATCTTTAATGGTCATATACCCAAATGTTTTATGGGCATTTAAAAAACTAAAATCTCTATTAAAGTCCATCCCTTTACCATCCATAATAGTTTGGTTTTCAGGATTGGTATAGGTGAATTTTTCTTCTGTAAAGATCCATTCTCCTAATTGATCATAATACAATTGAGGGGTTTCTAATTGCTTCCCGTCATGGGTTGTTATAACCACATTGCCTCTCAAATCTATTACATTTGTAGCAGAATAAATAATTCCATAATCAGATTTAACCACACTTTTCTTACCCTCTAAATCAAACACTTCCAAAACAAGTCCCTCTGGAAACGTTCTATATGGAAATGCTAAATGTTGATAATCCAAGCTTTTAGCGCTCCTCAAAATAGCGATAAGTCTGGCGTCCTTTTTTAGCGCCCCCCCCATGGCCACCTCCATTGGTATTTCTGAAATTTCTGGGGTTTCTGTATAGTACAAAATAAAATTTTCTGCTATTCCCTGAGGAGACACTTTAGGATCTTCAAAAACAACTGTTGATTGATTTGAATTACAACTAAAAAAAAGTATTGCCGTTACTAGTGTAATGGCAATACTTTTTAAATATTTAAAGTTTTCTATACGTTTCATTTACAGGTTTGGCACCGCTACGCTACCACCTACCCAGCAGTTAAAAGTAACTGATTTTCCCGCCAATCCTGAAGAGAAAATATCTGTTTTAGATGGCGCTAATGCCATATAACGCTCAATTGTTTGGTT
>JAQWTF010000032.1:0-7316 GCA_029242825.1 Flavobacteriaceae bacterium
GCTACAGGATACAAGAGTTTCTCAGGGGTATTTTTGCTGTTTGGAGGAGGGAGTTTAAAGGGTATTTCCCCTGATTTTTCTTTTTTGTTGTCCCCAATATTCACCCGTTTACTCGTGCTTTCTTGTGCCCATAAGGAACCACAACCAATGAGTAGGAATAGAAAAAAACAGCTAAATTTTTGGCGACCCATATAACAAAGGTATAAAAGAAGGCGCTCTTTATGTTTTAAAAGGACGTTAAAAAAAAGCGCGGCCTAAAGGCCGCGCTTTTAAAAAAGTATCTAAGCGATTTAAACGCTTAGGCAAAGTATAAGTACACGCCAATCACCAGAACGCAAATGGCTATTCCAACTTCTTTTACATACTTAAAAGGAAGGATGTCTACTTGTTTGGTATAGTTCAATTCATAGGGGGTTTCCATGGGTTTAAATAGACCAATTAACAACATAATCGCCGTGTTGAGTAAAAATAAAATAGCCATAACATCTAAGTAATGCGGGTATGTACCGCCATTCTCTGTCACCATTGGTTGAAGTATAAACTGGCTAATGATGTATAAAAGTGAGCCTGAAACAACACCAATTTTAGCGGCTATTGCAGGAACTCTTTTGGTGGTGTAACCCACAAAAATAATGGTTAGAATAGGAATGCTGTAAATTCCGTTTACCTCTTGAAGGTAATCAAATAAGGTTCCAGCATTAGCGATTAATGGCGCTATAAACATGGCGGCAACAGCTAAAATAAGTCCAAAGCGTTTTCCGTTTTTAACCATTTGAAGCTCACTGGCCTCTGGGTTAATGTGTTGTTTGTAAATGTCTACACCAAATAGGGTCACAGAGCTATTTAGCACAGAGTTAAAGGAACTTAAAATGGCTCCAAAGAGTACTGCGGCAAAGAACCCTACCAAGGCCTCAGGCAATACTTCTGCTACGAGCATTGGGTAAGCGGTATCGGCCTTTTCAAGCCCCCCTTCAAATAAATGATAGGCAATAAGTCCGGGTAATACGACCAATAAAGGCCCCAATACTTTTATAAATGCGGCCAACATGAGTCCTTTCTGACCCTCTGCTAAGTTTTTGGCGGCAAGTGCCCTTTGAATGATTTGTTGGTTGGTTCCCCAATAAAATAATTGTACCAGCATCATTCCAGTAAAAATAGTGTGAAAGGGTACTGGATCAGATTCGGTCCCCATTGATTTGAATTTGTCAGGGTTTTCTTGTACCAAAATGCTCAGTCCTTCCAAAGCATTTCCGTCTCCAATAGCCATAAGGCCAAAAAGAGGAATCATAAGCCCTCCAATCAAAAGGCCAATGGCATTGATAGAATCAGATACTGCAACAGCTTTTAAACCACCAAATACGGCATATATTCCACCAGTAATTCCAATACCCCAGACACAAATCCATAGGGCTTCTGTCTCAGTAACGCCTAATAATTCTGGAATATTAAACATCCCACTGATGGCTACAGACCCTGAATATAAAATAACAGGCAGTAAAACCACTACATATCCTGTGAGGAAAAGTACAGAGGTAATTGTTTTTGTAGTGACGTCAAATCGGGTGGCTAAAAATTGCGGTACTGTTGTAAGCCCTCCTTTTAAATATCTGGGCAATAAAAAAATAGCGGTAACGACCATAGCTATCGCGGCAAGGGTTTCCCAAGCCATGACAGATAAACCACTTTCATATGCAGAACCATTGAGTCCTACAATTTGTTCTGTGGACAAGTTGGTCAGTAATAGCGAACCCGCAATGACACCAGCAGTTAAACTTCTGCCTCCAAGAAAGTAGCCGTCTGAAGATTGTTCGTTGGTTTTTCTAGTGGCTAAATAGGCTACTACGGCTACCAAAAGGGTAAACCCAACAAAAGATAAAATTCCTAACATATGTAATAATTTGGTTGTTGATTATTTTTGTCTAAGATACCTTATTTTAAGGTTTTTAACTTCTCTACCAAGAATTTACCTACGGCATCTCCTTGTTTTACGCCCTCATCTATAGCCCTTCTGTTGTGTATTCCTCCGTAAAGCCTAGATACAGCAGCTTCTTCTGAGGCTTCAATAAATGAGCTATAAGATCTTACGCCTAATCCATACACCTCTTCTGTGGTGTCTGCAAATGAAAAGTTGTCCCCATAAATGTCAGTGAGTGCTACGGCAGAAGCCCTTGAGATTACAGAATGCCCCGAGGTGTATTCTGGAAAAGGAGGTGTTTGAAGCAAAGGCAACCAGGTTTCATCTATAAACTCGTTTATAATGGTCTCGGGTCTTACGATTAAGGTATTCCATTTGGTATTCCAACATGAAATAAACCCGTCGAATAGGGCAATGGATACCCTAGCATAGGCATTGATACTTTCATCCATATTGCTTTGAGCCTGTTGGGCAGCAATTTTAGTAATCCCAATCCAGTGCCCTCCTGGAGTGATTTTTTTAGTGGCAAACATGGCGTGTCCTCTATGGTGAGACACATAAGGGTTACAGTCCCAGAAGCTAGCTATTTCTGTTGCCTCTGTGCTGCCATCTATTTTTTCCCCGAGTTCATACACCTCCATTAACTCTTGGTAAAATGGACTGTCTTTACTCATGTCTACAGGATAAGGCGGGGCTGGTTCAAACTGATCAGCGGTAGCTAAGACCAGGGTTCTTATTTTATTCCAGTGCGGCTCAATACCTTCCATATAATCTGGTGGTGTAGGCTTCCAAAAAGCAGTACCCTCCTGGATGGTATATTTAGGATAGGTTCTGGTTTGTTTGTAAAAATCAGTGTCTGCCCAGGCCAATATATGCGCAGCGACTAGGTCCCCATAAGCCAGCGAAGCTTCTTTTACACTTGAAGGAAGTCCGTCTTGTTCTAAGCTTGCGTAAAGGGAATCTCTGTATTCTATTATTTTATTTTCTGAAAAAATTAAGGCAGTACCCACTTTTAAAAAGGCGTGAATGGCAGCCAATTCTGGATGAATGTCTTTGTCGTTTATTTCCGGTATGCTTTTAAAGTCGCTGAGTTGTCCCGCCATATCCTCGTATTTATTTGGATATTGTTTTTGCATGACAGCATAGGCCGCGATAGTAGGATACATATATACCCTAGAAGCTACAGGAGGAGAAAAAATATCGTAAACGATCACGTCAGATAGTTGCTGCATGCTATTGTGAAACAGCTGAGGATCTTTTAAGCGCTCTTTGTAGGTGTTGTTTTCTTCACAGCTCAATAGGCTTATAAAAACAGCACTACACAGAAGAAGTGATTTAATTACTTTCATTTTATTTAAGGTTTAAGTCAATAGTTTTAGCGGTGTCATTGTTGAAAAGCACCAATAATTTGTGGTCATTTAAAGGCCCAATTGCCCTTGCTTCCATAAAAGGAGGCAGGGATAAAGTGTTGTTTTTAGTGAATGTATTTCCGTTAAATCCGGATAGTATTCCTCCAGTATTGGCAGGGGAATTTCCTAATTCTGTCACAAATCCTTTGTAATTTCCAACATAATACAATTTTAAATCTCCGGATTGATGGTCTAAATAAAAATCCTCAATGCTGCTCATTTGCGTCTCAATAGGCAATGGCGCTCCTTGGAAAATGCCATTGTTGACATACACCATAGAGCGTAATTCTTTAAGGTATTTAGTTTCTATTTCATCTGTTGAATTGTCGTAAAGTTGCCCTATTTCCCTCACCTTAGAAAAGGAGGTGTAGGAAGTGAACTTCTTCTTGAGCATAGGCATTTGTTTGCTCAGCATATCTTTAGAAGCAAAAGGAATATGTTCGCCCTCGAAAGTGTGAAATACAGTAGGGTCTAGTTGTTCATTTTTATCAAAATCTTCAAGATATATTTCCACTGGATAATCTACAGAAGCCTTAATCTTCATGTTTAAACCCGCATTTCCTGCAATAATTTCTGGTTTGTTATCTCCATTTAGATCCTGAAGTAATACAGTATTCCACAAGCCTTGAGTATTGGCCAAGCCCAATGCTTCAGTCTGGTTCTCAAAATTCCTTCCGTCTTTGTTAATGAGAACTGTGATGGGCATAAAGTCTCCTACAAGCACTAAATCTAGCAGACCATCTTGATTCATATCTCCCCATGCACTGTCAGTAATCATTCCGTAGTCTTCACGTGCCAAAAGTTCAAAATTCCCTTTTTGGGTATTTCTTAAAATGACACTAGAGGGTGAAATACCATAGGCTCCTGGTACAGACCTAAACCCTAAAAACAAATCTGAGAAGCCGTCATTGTCAAAATCTGCCACTGAAATACTCCCTCCATTGGCCATAGGTAAATTGGCCTTAGACCTGGTGAAATTTCCTTCGCCGTCGTTTATGTAAAGCCTGTCTACCAATTGTATGTCCCCTTCAGGACTGTCATTACCCCCACTCATCACATAGAGGTCTAAATCTCCGTCATTGTCAAAATCTATGGCGGCAGCGTCTACGTCTTCATAAAGGGCGTCTTCACTAATGACTGTTTTAATCTCTGCAGTAAAAGTGCCTGCTTCATTTTGCGTATAAAAAGCACTCTCTTGGTATTTAGCCCCCCCAATAAATAAGTCTTTTAAACCATCTCCATTAAAGTCTTCATGCACATAGCAGGGCCCTTCTGTAGATAATTTTTCCAGCATTAAAGGCTCTCTTTCGTAGTCGTAATATTTATTTTCTTGGTGCGTAAATGGAAAGTCTACAACGGCAGCCGTATTATTTTTGTCTGTTTTGCTTTGCACTATTTTGGAGTCTTTAAGCGCACTTATTTCCTGATAGGTATTGATAGCAACACTTTTAATAGTTTGCGTTCCACCAATAGGAAATGTAATAGTTAAGGAATCAATAGTGGTATTTTTCCCAATTCCAAAGTGAATATTTTGGCTGGAAGCCGACGCGTAGCCTCTTGTAGCACTCAGCTCTTTATACCAAACTTGTTGTCCTGAAAATAGGGTTAGCTTGGCACCACTCGTGTTCTTTATTTCCGCTGAAGGCACCAACTTTACACCCACAAAATTGTGCATACTGGGATCTTGGGTGTTTTCTAAGATCTCTAGAGGGCTATTAATATTATTAACCACCAGGTCCATATCTCCATCTAAATCCAAATCTGCATAGGCAGCTCCATTGGAATAGTTGTTTTTTAGGCCTGCTGCTGATGAGTGTTTTTTAAATTTAAAACCTCCTTGATTATGCAGTAATACATTGGCAATTTCTAACTGGGGCATTTCCTCAATCAGCTTTTTTTCTAAAAGGTCTTGTTGGTCTTGGTTGTATTGACTAAAGTTTAGGTTACTGAGGTAATTTATATAATCTAAATCATTAGGCCTTCTATAAATACCGTTGCTGATAAAAATATCAGAAAGCCCGTCGTTGTCAAAGTCTTCTATAAGGGCAGACCAACTCCAATCTGTCGCATAAGTTTCCGTGAGAAGGGCTATTTCTTGAAAAGCCCCTTGTCCGTTGTTCAATTGAAAATGATTTCTGGAATACTGTGTCTGAAATCCAAAACCCTCTTTGATTTGAGCTACTTTATCCGAATCTTCTCCTCCAGATTTAAGGCGTATGGATGCTTGGTCAGGCATCATGTCTAATGTAAACACATCTATTAGGGCGTCGTTATTAAGGTCTGCAACGTCTAATCCCATGGTAAATCTGCTGCTATTGCTAGTCATTTCTGCACTGGCTTCCCTAAAGGTCTTGTCTCCATTATTGAGATAGATATAATCGTTTTCATGAAAATCATTACCAACATAAATGTCAATAAACCCGTCTTTGTTTAAATCTGCAGTGGCTAGCCCTAAGCCATAACCTAAAGGACTGTTGTAAATACCAGCAGCCTGAGTGACGTCTATAAAATTTAAAACACCTGTTTCTAAAGTGTTTTCAAATAACAAATCACCTGAAAGCGGATCTTTTTCTGTCCTCTTTTCTGCTTTCCCATAACTTCTAGGCGTGTGAACCGTATGGTTGAGTAAATATAAATCTAAGTCCCCATCGTTGTCATAATCAAAGAAGCTCGCTTGTGTGCCAAAACCTGAAAAGGCGATATTAACCTCTTTTGAAATTTCTTTGAATTTAAAATTACCTTGATTTATAAACAGTTTGTTATGTCCTTTCAGGGTTTTATAATTTCCTACAACAGAAACATATACATCTAATAAGCCGTCATTGTTCACATCTGCTAGGGTAACTCCATTAGACCAACTGTTTTGAGTATTTATGTCTGCAGCAGCTGTTTGATCCTTGAATTTAAGTCCTCCTAAGTTTTCATACACCCTATCTTGAACTTGATTTCCAGTGATAAATAGGTCTTCCAATCCATCGTTGTTTAAATCTCCAATGGCCACTCCAGCACCGTTGTAGAAGTAGAGGTATTCTATAATATTTAAATCTGCACTGGGCATTAAAGTATTTTCAAAATCCACCCCACTTTGTTCTGCAGTAACAGTATTAAAATGAACAGCTGAAACCTCTTTTGGAGACTCACAACTTTGAAGTCCAGCATATAAGGCTGTAAACAGTAAAGTATTTTTAGCTAAATGTAGTAAGTTGTATTTTTTCATCTTAGAATGTGTATCTCAAAATAGCATCACTATTTCTAACAAATAATAGGCTGTTATGGGTCTTTAGAATAGACCTTACTTCTCCGGTTACTTTTAACCCTTTATTTCCTGGGGTAGTTTTAAATAGAGGAGATCCAAGGGCGTCATTTCCTGTATTCTCTAAAAATGTTCCAAAACTGGCGTCGTACCTACCCACTTCTGGTTTTACCCTAAATAAGTTTCCGCCAAGGACTATGTCTGTGTCGCCATCTAAATCAAAATCTCCAGTTTCAATGGCAAATACGGGGGACATTTGAACTTGCTTAGGAAGCGGGATAGAGTTAAAGCCTCCATTTCCATCATTGATATAAATAGAGGTTTTTAATTCAATGGCTGTTGCTTTTGTACTCAAGTTTAAAGCTTCTTCTGAAAAAATAGCCTTTAAATCTGCATTTTTAAAGCTGTTGTAATCTGGAAACTTCTTTTTAAGCCCTTTCATCTGATCGATTAGGTTATGCCTTAAGTTGTAAGGGTACACTTTACCATCTGCTGCGGTAAAACCCATTATTGGATCTAAGGCCCCATTTTGGTCAAAATCCTGAACAAAAAGACAGATGGGTTGCTCTTTACTTGCTTTAAATCTAGAGTTCTCTCCATGATTCCCCACAATTAAATCAGGAAAACCATCTTGATTTATGTCTGCGATTTTCAAGGCACTCCACCAGCCTTTGAGCTGCTGCAATTCGCTGGTTTTTTTCTTAAAAGATCCTTGATCATTTAAGAATATCTCTATACC
>JAQWTF010000038.1:0-21505 GCA_029242825.1 Flavobacteriaceae bacterium
CGGTCTAAGTTGTCTGCTGCAGAACCCACCAAAATAGCCCTACCCGCGTCTAGACCTATAAATAAATCTTGGGTGGTTGGGTTTCTAAAACCTGTTTGTAAAGAAAAACGCAGGTTGTGGTTTCTATTTAAGAAATATGCGGCAGATAATCTAGGAGAAAAGAAGCCTTCGTATAGTTCAGACTTGTCATAACGAACAGAGCCGGTAAGCTTTAAAGAAGCCTCGTCGCTCATTTCAAAACTCTCTTGAATTTGGGTGTAAATACCCGCCTCATTATACGCTATAGGTCCATCGGTATCTGTATAAATAGTTCCTGAAGAATTTAAGTTATACCTTCTAAAAGACCCTCCAATTTGAATGTCTGCAAAGTCAATTAAATGACTAAAATTGTAGTTTGCGTCTGCATGGTAGTATTTAGAAGCATCTTGAAATTTAGAGCCCGTTCCTAAGTTTGGATCGTTCACGCTTTTGTCAAATGCCGCCTGAAAATCAGCCGTTCCTGGTTCAAAACGCCCTGTTTGAGCACGCCCCAAACCAGCAGCGTGAGCTGCTTCATTAGTAGCTCCTGCGAGTGTTGCTAAGGCATAGCCTCCAACGTATTCCCCAAACCAAGTATTGTCGTCTTTCCAAGCACGGTTAATGTTAATCCCCGTAAATACCATGTCGTAAGAATCTCCAGCGTCATCTGCAACCACATAGCCTCTTACAAAGAAGTTGTCGTTACGCACTTCAATTTTGTGCTGTTGTTGCATGAAGTTTTTAATGTTGTAACGGTTGGTTCCTTGGTAAATGGTATTACCTGTACCGTATTTACCCACATATTGAATTTCAAAGTCGTTGGCAAAGGGTCTAAAATACAATCCCCAGTCTGCCTTTAAACTCTCCGCATTATAGTTCGTAAGATCACTCTCCATATAACCTGGCCTTGAAACTACTACAGAAGGCACTAAAGCGTCTGCTCCTGCTGGAAGCACTCCCATACCTACTAAAGCAACGGCAACTCCTTTAATATTAGTAGAAACCTCATCTCCGTAGACGTTTATTCCGTCATAATCCAAGTTGTCTCTAGTAAAACCATTGTTTCTTTTATCTGTGATATTATTCGCTACCCAGTCCGTACCTTTTAAGTATCCTACGTTTACTTTAGCGGCAAACTTGTCTGAGAATTTTTTACCCAAACGAATACTCACATCAGTGTATGGATTGGTTTCTGGATTTCCAAAAGATCCTGAGGCATTTTGTGAAGTAACCCCTCTTTTTAAAGAAACGCTCACCCCTTCATAATCAAAAGGACTCTTAGAACGCATGAACAAAATACCATTAAAGGCATTCGCTCCATACAAGGCAGAAGAAGCTCCTGGAAGCAATTCTACACTCTGTACATCTGTTTCAACCATTCCCACTAGGTTTCCAATGGGGAAGTTAAGAGCTGGTGTAGAGTTGTCCATTCCATCTACCAACTGCATAAAACGTGTATTGGCAAAAGTGGCAAAACCTCTAGTGTTAATAGATTTAAAAGTCAATGAGTTGGTGTTAACATCTACTCCTTTTAAATTCTCCAAACCGTCGTAGAAATCTACAGAAGCGGTATTTTTGATCTCTTTGATACCGAAACGTTCCACGGTTACCGGAGATTCAAAAAGACGTTCTGGTGTACGTGAAGCAGAGATTACAATCTCATCCAACATGGTGTTGGCCTCTTCAAGTGTTACTGAAATGGTTTGGTTGTTTGAAGTAACCCTGGCAGTTGCCTGGGAATACCCAATACTAGATATTTTAAGGGTAAATGGTGGATTTTCAGAAGTTTCTAGTACGAAATTTCCATCGAAATCCGTTACCGTCCCAATGGGTTTTCCGTCTATTACAACGTTAGCTCCTGGTACCGGCATACTATTGCTATCTACTACAGTTCCCTTGATAGTAGTCTGTGAATATCCTGCAAATGCAAGGCACAGAGAAAGCACAAGTAAAAGATTTTTCATAAGTTTTTACAGTTTAGTTTATCAAAGCAAGATACTGCTTTTTTTATTTATTCCGAAAAAAACGTGTATGCACACTTTATTTTTCGAAATAAAGACTGGACTAAATTGTGAAATAAAAAAATTCTTACTCTACCGTGACGCTCTTTGCGAGGTTTCTGGGCTGGTCTACATTGCAGTCTCTGAGCACCGCAATATGATAGGAAAGCAATTGCAAAGGCAGGGTAGTAACCAGCGGGCTGAGCCAGTCAAATGTTTCCGGAACCTCAATCACATGGTCTGCAAGTTCCCTTACCGTGACGTCTCCCTTGGTCACTATAGCGATAATTTTACCACTTCTAGACTTAATCTCTTGGATATTGCTGACCACTTTTTCGTAATGACCTCGTTTGGTGGCAATCACAATCACTGGCATTTGCTCGTCTATTAGGGCAATAGGTCCGTGTTTCATTTCTGCAGCCGGATACCCTTCTGCATGAATATAACTGATCTCTTTGAGCTTAAGTGCACCCTCTAATGCCACAGGGAAATTAAATCCTCTTCCCAAATACAGGCAATTAGTGGCGTCCTTATAGATACGCGCAATTTCTAGAATTGCGGCATCGGCCTGTAAGGCCAAAGCTACCTGAGCGGGTATTTGCGCCAAGGCATTTAAATAGGTATGGAAATCTGTGGTAGATAGGACCCCTTTTTCTTTAGCCAACTTGAGTGCCATAAGACTCAATACCGTAATTTGGGTCGTAAACGCCTTGGTAGAAGCCACTCCAATCTCTGGTCCTGCATGGGTGTAAGCACCGGCATCAGTAGCCCTTGCAATAGAGGAGCCAGCCACATTGCACACCCCAAAGACAAAGGCGCCTTTTTCTTTGGCCAGTCCAATGGCAGCCAGGGTGTCTGCTGTTTCTCCTGATTGAGATATGGCAATCACAATATCATTAGGCCCAATAATGGGATTTCTATATCTAAATTCAGAGGCGTATTCTACCTCCACAGGAATTCGAGCCAATTCCTCGAAAATGTATTCCGCTACAAGTCCCGCATGCCAAGAAGTACCACAGGCTACAATTACTATTCTATTGGCCTTTAAAAAACGATCCAAATGTGCGTCTATTCCGGCCATTTTAATCAAGCCGTCTTCTGGTCTGAGCCTACCCCTATAGGTATCTTGAATGGCCTTTGGCTGCTCATAAATCTCTTTGAGCATAAAATGGTCATAACCTCCTTTTTCAATCTGGTCTAAAGAGAGTTGCAGGGCTAAAATATGAGGGGTTGTGGGCAAGTCGTCTTTAATAGAACGCAATTTTATTTTCTTACCTACTTTTAAAATGGCCATTTGGTGGTCTTCTAAATACAGTGCGTCAGTAGTGTATTCTATAAATGGACTAGCGTCCGATGCCACAAAGAATTCTCCCTCTCCAATACCAATAGCTAAGGGGCTTCCCAACTTAGCTACCACTATTTCATCGGGTTTCTCCAAATCAAAAACAGCAATCGCATAAGCGCCTACCACTTCCTGAAGGGCTAACTGCACTGCTTTACCTAGCTTTACCCCTTCTTTTTTCTTCACCTCTTCAATGAGGTTCACCAACACCTCGGTATCTGTATCTGAATGAAATACATAGCCCCTAGATTTGAGCTCCGTTTTAATGGCGTCGTAATTTTCTATAATACCGTTGTGAATTAAGGCCAACTGACCTGAATTCGAAAGATGTGGGTGGGAGTTCACATCGTTTGGGACACCATGGGTAGCCCATCGGGTGTGGCCAATACCAAGTGTGGCTTGACTTTCTTTAATTTTCCCCGATTTATCTTCTAAGTCTGAAACCTTTCCCTTGGTCTTACATAACTGAATGGCACCATTCTCAAATAAGGCAATTCCAGCAGAGTCATAGCCCCTATATTCCAATCGAGACAATCCTTTCACAATAACAGGGTAAGCTTGTCTATGTCCTATATAGCCAACAATTCCGCACATAAGTAGGTGGTTTTATTAATTAGACTTGGTGTAAAAAATCTCTAATTGCAGTTTTTTGCTCGCTATTTCTTCACTTACATTGTTACCGTATAAAACTGTTCCAAGTGGTGTGGTAGTAGCCATCACTGGAAGTTTGTCTGTTTCTCCACTGGTAAATTTAGCCGTTGAAGCCAGGTTTACACGAATGTCTGAGGTAACACCAAGTGCTAAAGGAGCATTGGTAGAGTCTCTTAATATAATATTATTAATATGGTCTGTAATTCTCACCGAGTACTTAGTGCCTTTACCGTTTTCAGACTGAAGAATACCATCGTAATTTTTAAACACACCTAAAGGAGTGTCGTCTTCATACACTTCTGTGCTAAAACGCATGATAGGCAATTTTGTCTCTGCATTGTAGAGATATAATCTAGGTGGCTCTGGCAAAGAAGTACCTGCCAAAGCATTTTGATCTACGTAAAAGACCAAACGGGCTTCATTAACCACCCATCTATTGGCTTTAATTTGTTCCATAACAGCCCATTCCTCTGGAGCAGTAAAAAGCTTTAACTCACTGAATAATCCCGCACCGCCTTTAAGATAAATTCTAGACGCATTTTCTGTGCTGTTTAAAGACGCTAAAACTTCTGGAGACAAAGCGCTATTGTGGAAGGTATTTACGGCATTACCAATAATTGGACTGCTGCCACCTCCAGTGAGCATACTCAAGGTGTAAGTAGTTTCATTCACTGTCTTTACACCCTCTGAATCATAAGAATCATAAGTGTATTCAATACTGATATTGGCTTTGGTAAAATCTATCAGCAATAAAATTTCTTCTTGCTCTGCTACAGACAAATGCAAGCCCCTCAGATATGCTGCAAAATTAGATTGACTGATCAAGTCATAAGAACCTTCCTTATCAATAATTGCTCGCTGAAAAAAAGCGGCATCTAAGGGAATTCTAATTCCGGGGTTCAATCTACTACTTAATTCAAGTGATTCATCTACCTCCGTGGTATCTGGATCGTCTTCGTTGTAAAACAAAAACTCTTTGTCTGAAATAGTCACTGGACCGTCGAACAAAACGTCACTCGTAAACGAAGGATCAAAAGATTGATCGGAAAAATATTCTTGGGTATTGATGAAATCAGAGGCTGGATCCAAATCTCTTAAAAAGTAATCCAACTTTTTAACCTTTAGGTTAAAAGGGGTCTCCCTGTCTCCGTAAATACTGTCCAAATCAAAAGACCTGGCAAATAAATTAGACGCGGTCTCCGTGTCTTCCCCATCATTAATCCCGTCTCCATCCGTATCTGGATTTAAAGGATCGGTACCGGTATTGTTTTCCGTAATATCTGTAACGCCGTCTCCGTCAGTGTCACTACTAGCGTCTTCTGGATCAATATCATAGATATCTATTAAGCCGTCTAAATCTGAATCTGCTCTGCTGTTTAGCAGAAAAGGCAAATACAAATAAGCGGCTGTAACCGTTTCGTTTTCCCTAGTGGTAGCCGTATTTTCATTTTCCTGACTGTAGAACCCAAAAGTAGGGTTCCCCTGGCTATTTTGAAGTCGCAACTGAGTAGCAACAGAAGCAGAAGTTTTTCCGTATACCGGGTGATTAAAGTGACCCAATTGGTATACAGGAAGCTTGTTGGTCTGGACTGCAGCAACCGATTTATTGGAAACAAAAACGTTAAAGGTAGCTTGATTTGTGTCAAAAACGGCTCCGCTAATAATACCCTCTCCTTCTAATGTTATGGTGTCTTGACAAGATAAAAACCCTAAGGCTACCAACAAAAGTGTGCTTACTTTTGTCAGAGAACTTTTAATACCGCTCATGTAAATTACTTTAATACTTCCGTGTTATAAAAATTAGCATAGGCTTCTTCAAATCCTTGAAGAGGTACATATGGTAACACTGGTTTTTTGAGGTTGGCTATGTGGTTTGTCAGATCTTCTGAAAGATCTTCAGCAGCTAAAATAATCGCATCGGAATGATTGGCTGCTACTTTTAACAAATTATTATAATCAGGGGTTTCAAGTACCGCTAAGTCTTCTTGACCTATGCCGTCAAAGGCTATTTTTTTAGACAAGTCTTTGTCTAAAGAACCTTCAAAACTTTTTTTATACACAGAAGTCACAATCTTACTCTCGGAAAAAAGTGGCTCGTCTGCGTAGAATTTTTTAAGGTATAATGGCAGCAAAGAAGCCATCCAGCCATGAACATGAATAATATCTGGCGTCCAATTTAATTTCTTAACGGTCTCCACCACACCCTTTGCAAAGAAAATAGCCCGTTCGTCGTTATCTGGAAATAAAACACCTTTAGGATCTGTAAAGGTTGCCTTTCTTTTAAAGTACTCTTCGTTGTCAATAAAATATACCTGAATGCGTTCTTTAGGAATAGAGGCTACTTTGATAATTAACGGCATATCCATGTCATTAATCACCAAATTCATTCCTGAAAGCCTAATCACTTCGTGAAGCTGATGCCTTCTTTCGTTTATATTACCGTACTTAGGCATAAAAATTCTAATTTGCCCACCATTTCCGTTCACCATTCTTGGCGCCTCATATGACATTTGAGACACTTCGTTCTCAGGTAGATAGGGCACTAATTCTGAAGATACAAACAATATCTTTTTACCATTCATACAGCATGTGTTTTAATAAATTCCCTTGGGAAGTGGCAAAATTACAAAAATTATAGAGATTAGCCGTATTTATAGTAAGTTTGCTCCCGTTTTATACACAACTATGGACCTATTCACCAGTGAAAAATCTTTAAATACAAGGCTTTCTATTTCCAGAGAACAGGGAAATAGCCTAGGGCTTGTTCCCACTATGGGTGCCCTTCACAAGGGTCATTTAAGTCTTGTTGAGCAGGCTTTAAGGGAAAACAAAACTGTTGTAGTCAGTATTTTCATAAACCCTACACAATTTAACAACCCCCAAGATTTGGTGCAATACCCCCAACAATTAGCGACAGATATTGCCCTACTAAAAGCTATTTCAGAAGACTTGCTGGTATTTACCCCCACAACCCAGGAGATGTACCCAGAGGGTTTAAACACAAAAACATATTCTTTTAATGGATTAGACCGCAGATGGGAAGGCGCAGATAGGCCTGGTCACTTTATGGGGGTTGGAACTATTGTAGAAAAACTATTTGCATTGGTACGTCCTAGTCGAGCGTACTTTGGACAGAAAGATTTTCAACAATTGGCCATTATTAGAGAATTAGTGCGTTTAAAATCATTGCCCATTACAATTATAGGTTGCCCTATCATAAGGGAGCCCCATGGTTTAGCCATGAGTTCCAGAAATGAAAGGCTCAAGCCTCAAGAGCGAGAAGAAGCGTCTGTAATTTATGAGGCACTACAAAAAGCGGTGAATAACGCAACCGCTAAAAAACCTTTAAGTGACATTACTCGAGCAGCTGTAAAAAAGATCCAAGCGGTGGAGGGCGTTGTGGTTTTTTATTTTGAATTTGTAAATGCCCATACATTGGAACCTATAAAAACATTCACTACCCCTGAAAATACCAGAATTATTACAGCGGTAGATTTCAAGGGGGTAAGACTTCTAGATAATATAGGCCTATAGCCTTACTTAAAATTAGTAAAATTCATATCTTTGCCCTATGCAAATACATGTAGTAAAATCTAAGATTCACCGCGTTAAAGTAACCGGAGCAGATCTAAATTATATTGGAAGTATTACCATAGATGAAGATCTTATGGACGCTGCCAACATTGTTTCGGGAGAAAAAGTGCAAATAGTGAACAACACTAACGGAGAGCGCTTGGAAACTTATGCCATCCCTGGGCCTCGAAAAAGTGGGGAAATTACCTTGAATGGTGCGGCTGCCAGAAAAGTAGCTGTGGGAGATGTGCTTATATTAATTACATATGGTATTATGGATATAGAAGCGGCTAAGAAATTTTCTCCCGCTCTTGTTTTTCCTAACGAAGCAGACAATACACTTACTTAGTTTACGCAGCTGCTAAAATGATTCGCTAATCTTCTAAAGTTTGAAAAAAAACCTATTAAAAACACTCAAAACACTAGGCCCTATTGCTTTTGGCTTGTTTTTAATTTGGTACACTTATTCGAACACCTCAGCAGCAGACAGAACACTTATTTACGACTATATTATTTCCGCAGACCCTTTGTGGGTAGGCTTATCTCTGGTAATAGGTGTATTAAGCCATGTTTCCAGAGCCATTAGATGGAATTATCTCTTAGATCCCTTGGGGTACCAACCCAGATTAACTTCCAATATTTTAGTTATTTTAATGGGGTATTTTGCCAATTTAGGCATTCCACGCTCAGGGGAGATCTTAAGGGCAACTGCGCTTACCACTTATGAAAATGTGCCATTTCAAAAAGGCTTTGGCACTATTATTACAGAGCGTATCATTGATTTATTCATGCTCCTTTTGGTGGTCGTTCTCGGTTTAGTTCTACAGACAGACGTCTTATTAGATTTCTTTGCACAAAAAGGCATTTCTTGGACTAAAATTGGCTACATGGCCACGGGTCTTATTTCCATTGGCAGCTTTTCTTTATGGGTGTTAATGCGGTCTAAGAATAAAGTGATAGCTACTTTAAAAGCCAAGGTATCTGATTTATTATCTGGGGTGTTTAGCGTGCTTAAAATGGATCACAAATGGCGATTTATAGCCCATACATTATTTATATGGACCGCTTATGTGGGCATGTTTTGGGTTATAAAGTTCACCGTCCCAGAAACCGAATCTTTGGGCGGTTCCGCATTACTAGTGGCCTTTGTAGCGGGTGCTTTTGCTATGTCTGCCACCAATGGAGGCATAGGACTCTACCCCATAGCCATTCAAAAATCTTTGGCTATTTTTGGGATTAGCATTGCTGCTGGAAATGCCTTTGGTTGGATTATGTGGATCTCACAAACCTTACTGATTGTAGTTCTGGGCGGGCTTTCTTTTCTAATTATACCATTTGTGAGTCAAAAAAAATAAACTATGGCCAAGCTTAAAACATCTTTTTTCTGTCAAAACTGTGGTCAAAATTATGCCAAATGGGTGGGCCAATGTAGCGCATGTAAACAATGGAATACAGTGGTGGAAGAAGTCCTAGAAGCTCCTGAAAAAAAAGCGTGGAAATCAGGAGGCTCAGGGCTTAAAAAAACAAACAAGCCCCTGAAAATAGGAGAGATTAGCACAGAAACAGAAGTGCGATTAGACACCTTAAATCAAGAGTTTAACAGGGTTCTTGGCGGTGGATTGGTTCCTGGATCATTGGTGCTTCTCGGAGGTGAACCTGGGATTGGGAAAAGCACCTTATTACTGCAAATTGCGCTGAGTTTGCCTTATAAAACACTTTATGTATCTGGAGAAGAAAGTCAGAAACAAATTAAAATGAGGGCAGACCGTATTTTACCCACTAGCGAAAACTGCTTTATTCTCACCGAAACTAAAACACAACATATATTTACTCAAATCGCTGAAATTCAACCAGATATTTTAGTCATTGACTCCATACAAACCCTTCAAACAGACCATATTGAGTCTGCAGCCGGTTCTGTATCTCAGATTAGAGAATGTACTGCAGAGTTAATTAGTTTTGCCAAAGAAACCAATACCCCCGTGATACTTATTGGACACATTACTAAAGATGGAAGCCTTGCAGGACCCAAAATTTTAGAGCATATGGTAGACACTGTGCTTCAGTTTGAGGGAGACAGGAATTATGTATATCGGATCCTAAGAGCCAATAAGAATAGGTTTGGGGCTACTGCGGAATTAGGCATTTATGAAATGCATGGGGCTGGATTAAGGGAAGTGAACAACCCTTCAGAAATATTAATTTCCAAACAAGATGAGGGTCTTAGCGGAACCGCTATTGCTGCTTCCTTAGACGGCATGCGCCCACTAATGGTAGAAATTCAAGCTTTGGTCAGTACCGCAGTTTACGGCACACCGCAAAGATCTACAACTGGCTATAACGCAAAAAGGCTTAATATGCTTTTGGCCGTATTAGAAAAAAGGGCGGGTTTTCACTTAGGAGCCAAAGATGTATTTCTCAACATTACAGGGGGAATTTCTATTGAAGATCCCGCTTTAGATTTAGCTGTGATAGGCGCCATTTTATCCAGCAACCAAGACCACCCTATTGACAGAAGCTTCTGTTTTGCCGCAGAAGTTGGTTTGGCGGGAGAAATTAGACCGGTCCAAAGGGTAGATCAAAGAATTACAGAGGCCGCAAAGCTCGGTTTTGAACACATCATTGTCTCTAAGCACAATAAAATATCGGCAAAGCCCGCTGGCATAAAAATCATTGGTCTGGGAAGGGTAGAGGAAATGGTGGAATTACTATTCTCTTAAAACTACTTAATCTTTGATTAAATAATTCCCAGATTTTATTCCCGCATAGCTTTTAATCCATCCATAAAATGATAGACTTTTAATGCTATGGTCCTGGATTGGGATAGGTGCCATGAACCCCTTCTATAGCCTTTAACACCTCTTCTGATAAATCTGTGTCTATGCTCTTGATATTTTCTTCTAATTGAGTCATTGAAGTGGCTCCAATAATATTAGAAGTTACAAAGGGTCTGGTATTGACAAAAGCCAAAGCCATTTCAGTGAGACTTAATCCATGGGCTTCTGCAATGGCAGCATAGGCCTCTGTGGCGGGTACATTTTGACCCACACTGTATCTGTTGTAGTTTGGAAACAAGGTCACCCTGGCATTTGCGGGCTGCTTTCCTCCAAGATACTTTCCTGAAAGCACTCCAAAACCTAGAGGCGAATACGCCAATAGACCTATATTTTCTCTCATTGACACCTCAGCCATACCTGTTTCATAAAGCCTATTCAATAAGTTGTATGGGTTTTGACAGCTGACCATTCTAGGGAGGCTTGGATCCTTTCTGTGTAATTCCATATACCTCATGGCACCCCATGGGTTTTCATTAGAGATCCCTACCTGTCTTATTTTACCTGCTTTTACAAAACCTTTGAGGGTTTCTAAAATTTCCTGGAAATTGTCTTCCCACAACTCATCTTCTTTGTGTTGGTAGCCTCTTTGTCCAAAGAAATTGGTGTTCCGCTCTGGCCAATGCAACTGATAGAGGTCTAAATAATCTGTCTTTAATCTTTTTAAACTACCTTCTAAAGCCGTGTTGAGGGCTTCTTTACTAAAACCATTTTCTCTAATAAAGGCGGTAAAAGCAGCTTTTCCAGCAATTTTTGACGCCAAAACTACCTGATCCCTGTTTTTATGCTGCTCCAACCAATTACCAATGATTATCTCTGTGTGCGCGTATCGCTCTGCAGCGGCAGGTACAGGATATAATTCTGCCGTATCGAAAAAATTCACCCCTTTATCTAAGGCAAAATTCATTTGCTCATAGGCTTCTTCTGGGGTGTTTTGTTTCCCCCAGGTCATGGTACCCAAACAAATCTTACTTACTTTAATATCACTATGAGGCAAAAAGGTATATTTCATTACAAAGAAATTTCTACGGTAACTGGGCAGTGGTCCGAATGTACCGCTGCACTTAAAATTTGGGCATTTGAAATTTGGGCAGCCAAGGGACTACTCACTAGGGCGTAGTCCAAACGCCAACCTTTATTATTAGCCCTTGAATTGGCCCTGTAACTCCACCAACTGTATTGGTCTGGAGCAGTGTTTATTTGTCTAAAACTATCCGTGAAACCACTTTCCAGAAGCGCAGACAACCAAGCCCTTTCCTCTGGCAAAAATCCAGAGATATTTTTATTTCTTACTGGATCGTGAATATCAATGGCCTGATGACAAATATTATAATCCCCACATATGACCAAATTAGGGTCTGTTTCTTTTAAGGATTTGGTGTAGTCTAAAAAATCATCCATATAGTTGAATTTAAAGTCTAGCCTATCTTGGTTGGTTCCAGAGGGAAGGTACATGCTCATAATAGAAATCTCCGGATAACGAACCAACAGATTCCTGCCCTCAAAATCCATATAATCTATGCCTGTTCCGTAAACCACTTCTGCTGGTTTAGTCTTACAAAGCACCGCAACACCACTGTAGCCTTTTTTTTGAGCAGAAAACCAATAATGGTATGGATATCCTGCTGCTTCAAAAAGACTGAGGTCCAATTGGTCTTTGTGGGCTTTGGTCTCCTGTAAACAAAGCACATCTGGATTGGCTGCTTCCAACCAATCCAAAAAGCCTTTTTTTAATGCGGCACGTATACCGTTAACGTTGTAAGAAATAATTTTCATGGTAACTTAAGCCATTTTTTTTAACCAATGCTTGGCACTAACAGCACGGTCAATAATTCCAGCCAAGTCTGCTATTGCCACTCGTTCTTGCTCCATTGAATCCCTGTGTCTAATGGTCACTGTCTTGTCCTCTTTGGTTTGGTGGTCTACTGTAATACAAAATGGCGTGCCCAGCGCGTCTTGCCTTCTATACCTTCTACCTACGGCATCTTTTTCGTCATAACTCACGGCAAAATCCCATTGCAATTCCTGAAAGATTTCATGGGCCAATTCGGAAAGTCCGTCTTTTTTCACCAAAGGTAAAATAGCCGCTTTGGTTGGTGCCAATACTGCGGGAAGTTTTAATACCGTTCTGGTAGATCCATTTTCTAAGGTTTCCTCTTCTAGTGACTTAGAGAAAATGGCTAAGAACATCCTGTCTACTCCAATAGAAGTTTCAACCACATAAGGCACATAAGACTCGTTGAGCTCAGGGTCAAAAAATTGTAGTTTTTTTCCTGAGTGTTTTTCATGGCTGCTCAAGTCAAAATCTGTTCTAGAGTGAATTCCCTCTAATTCTTTAAATCCGAAAGGGAACTTAAACTCAATATCTGCTGCTGCGTCTGCGTAATGCGCTAGCTTATCATGGTCGTGAAAACGATAGTTGTCTGCAGAAAAACCAAGGGAGTGGTGCCACTTAATCCTAGTCTCTTTCCATTTGTCATACCATTCTTTCTGTGTGCCAGGACGTACAAAAAATTGCATCTCCATCTGTTCAAATTCACGCTGTCTAAAAATGAATTGTCTGGCAACAATTTCATTTCTAAATGCTTTTCCTATTTGAGCAATCCCAAAAGGAATTTTCATTCTTCCTGTTTTTTGAACGTTTAGGAAGTTTACAAATATACCCTGTGCAGTTTCTGGTCTTAGAAACAAATCCATAGCTGAGTCTGCACTGGCTCCAATTTTGGTACCGAACATTAGATTGAATTGCTTCACATCTGTCCAGTTGGCAGATCCTGAAATAGGACATACAATTTTGAGTTCCTCAATCAATTCTTTTACCGCAGCCAGGTCTTCTTTGGTCAATGCGTCTCCCATTCGAGCCAGGATAGATTTTGAAGTAGCTATATATCCCGCAACCCTTTCATTGGTGGCCATATACTGCTCTTTGTCAAAACTATCTCCAAAACGCTTGGCTGCTTTGGTGAGCTCTTTCTCAATTTTAGCTTCAATTTTAGCGACGTGGTCTTCAATGAGAACGTCTGCTCTGTAGCGCTTTTTAGAATCCTTATTGTCTATTAAAGGATCGTTAAAAGCGTCTACATGTCCAGAGGCCTTCCAAACTGTGGGGTGCATGAAAATAGCAGAGTCAATCCCCACTATATTGTCGTGCATTTGAACCATAGCACGCCACCAATAGTCTTTAATATTGTTTTTCAATGCCACACCCTGCTGGGCGTAGTCGTATACGGCGCTAAGGCCGTCATAAATCTCTGAAGATTGAAATACAAAACCGTATTCCTTTGCGTGAGAGATTACTTTTTTAAAATCGTCTTCTTGTAATGCCATAGGCACAAAAATAAGATATTCCACTCAATTGAAGTCTGAAATTAATTAGAATTAGCGCCAATGGTCCATCCCTCAAAATAAGCCTCCTACTCATATAAACCAAAGCTAATTAAGAGTTTAAAAAAAAGATCCTAAAAATGATTGTAGCACAGTACGTCTAACATTCGGGAAGATTCAATTTTAAATAGTATCTTATACATCCCATTCAGCCAGAGAACCGTCCCTTTTAAAGCAATAAAAAAATGACTTTAAAAAACGAACTGCAACAATTCATTACAACGCTTTTTAGCCCCCTTTTCCCAAAAACTTGTTTTGGATGTTTTCATATTTTAGTCCCTGGAGAATTGGTTTTATGCACCTTTTGTAGGCATGAATTACCGCTCACCCACTACCATTACGGGCTAGAAAACAAGATGGATCAGGCCTTTTATGGGCGCGTAGTCTTCAAAAAAGCATCGGCACTTTTTTATTATAATTCTGAAGGAATTTTAAAACATTGTTTTCAATTTTTAAAATATAGAAAACAAGAGCAAATTGGACTGTTTTTTGGTGCCTGGCACGGTAGGATTTTAAAATTAGACCCTGCTTTTCCAAAGATAGACATGGTTGTTCCAGTACCCATTCACTACAAAAAGAAAAAAAAACGAGGCTACAACCAACTAAGCCTTTATGGCAAAACATTGGCCGGTACAATCGAAGCGCATTTTAATGAGAAATACTTGGTTAAAACCGCCAATACCAAGACGCAAACTAAAAAAAACAGACTCCTTAGATCCCACACTTCTTTAGCGCTATACCAATTAAAAGAACCTCAGCAATTTTATCATAAAAAAATACTCCTCATAGATGACATTATGACTACTGGCGCCACATTAACTTCCTGTGCAAATGCCTTTAAGGACTGTACAGGGATTGAAATTTACTTTGCCACAATTGCTGTAGTGCGTTGAATACTAGAATAAAAAACACAGTTATTACAGAGGTGTTTTTCGTTTCTATGATCCTAAAAAAAGTGCTTACTTTGTACTTGGATATTACCTCGGTGAATTATGCGTAAAATTACAGGGCTTATTTTTATTTTTTTGTCTTTGTTTGCATTGGTGCAATGCGCTAAAAGAGGGTCACCCTCTGGTGGAGAAAAAGACCTCGAGGGCCCTGAATTAATCAAAGCCTTTCCGTCTAATTTATCGGTTTCTTTTAAAGGTCAAAAAATAAAATTGCTCTTTGATGAGTACGTTCAACTTAAAGACGTACAAAGCCAATTGGTTGTGTCTCCTCCCTTAAAATACAACCCAGAAATTAAGCCTCAAAACAGGGCGAGTAAAGTACTGGAAATTATTCTTAAGGATACCTTACAAGAAAACACCACTTACTCCTTTAATTTTGGTCAGTCTATTGTTGATTTTAATGAAGGAAACCCCAATGATTATCTCAGTTACGTAATGTCTACTGGCCCATTTATTGACTCACTTCAAATGGCCGGCATTGTAGACGACGCCTTAAATGCAGAAGCAGACCGATATGTGAGTGTTATGCTTTACCGTGTAGACAGTACCTATAACGATTCTACCGTCTATAAAAAACAACCCAACTACATTACCAATACCTTGGACAGCTTAATTGTTTTTAAGCTAAAAAACTTGAGCGCTGGCAAATATGCTATGGTAGCACTTAAAGATGAAAACAACAATACATTATTTGACCAGAGCCAAGAGAAGATCGGATTCTTAGATCGCTTTATTGAAATTCCTAAAGATAGCTTTATAGGCATAAAGATGTTTAAAGAAATTCCTAACTATAGGGCGGTGAAACCAAAATTAGAAGCGGCCAATAAAATTACTTTTGGCTATAGTGGTTTGGCAAAAGATATTGAGATTACAGCCTGGACCAATATACCAGACTCTGTAAAAACAAGAATCTTAAAAGAGCGCGGAAAAGACAGCCTTAATTTTTGGTTTACCCCCTATGAAGTAGACTCATTAAATTTCTTTGTCAAACACATTCCCACCCAAAAAATAGACACATTTACGGTGAAGACGAGAAAAATTAAGGCAGATTCACTCATGATCACAGCTGAAAAAAGAGGAAATGTCCCTTTTTCAAAACCTTATTACTTAGAGGTAAATACGCCTATTCACAAACTCAATGAATCGCAGATTTTCATTACTGATATAGATACCCTATCTGTCCCGTTCACAGCTTTTATAGACAGTCTAGAAAACAAAATGGGCCTTCGCTTTGAGGTGAAACCAGCCCAGCGATTTAGAATTCAAATGTTCCCTGGGGCTATTGAAGATTTATTTGAAAATAAAAACGACACCATTTCCTATGAGTTGGCTACTAAGCCCCTAGAGGCCTACGGCACCTTAAAACTAAAATTAAAAACTACGAGTAGCAGTCAAATGATTGTGCAGCTTACCGATGAAAAGGAAGTGGTCCTCAGGGAGCAAATTGGTGCGCCAACGACTGAATTCTTTTTTGAACACCTGGAGCCTTTAAATTATAAATTAAGGGTTATTTATGACGGTAATAAAAATGGGGTTTGGGATACCGGAAATTACCTGAAAAGGATTCAACCAGAACCCGTATCATATTTCCCTGAACTACTAGAGGTAAGGGCCAATTGGGAATTTGAAGAAACCTTTATCTTACCCAATTAAATTAAAAGTATCCCTGTCTTTTAAAAAGGGAAAGTTTACGCGCGCTATTTCTAAAGATTCTTTATTTAAAGAAACAAGGTGAACCCCCTCTTGATTGGAAAAGAGCATTTCTTTACCAAAACAATCGTATGCCGCAGAATGTCCCGGGTATTCATGCCCGTTGGGATCTGATCCAAGTCTATTAACCCCTACACAAAAGGTCATATTCTCTATAGCCCTGGCTTTGAGTAAAGTATCCCAGGCGTGAATTCTAGGAGCAGGCCAATTCGCTACATACAACAAGAGGTCGTAGTTATGGGTGTTTCGGGACCAACTAGGAAAACGAAGGTCATAACAAACTTGTGGAAAGATCTTAAATCCTTTAAATTGAATGATCGAATGAGTAGTCCCTTTTTGATAAACCTCACTTTCGCCGGCCATAGAAAAAGTGTGTCTTTTGTCATAGGATTCATGGGTCCCATCTGGAAATACAAAAAAGAAACGATTAAACACCTTTGAATCTTCTTCAAAAACGGTGCTTCCTGCAACAGCACACTCTGTTTTTAAGGCCATATCTATCATAAAAGACAAGGAAGTTGCTCCAATGTTTCGTGCATTTTTGACCAAATTCATACTAAAGCCAGTAGACCACATTTCCGGAAGCACCCATAGATCTATATCTGGGCTTTGCATATGGCCCGCCAATATTTTTTCCTCAAAAAAATATTTGTTTTCTTCTGGGGACTCCCAAGCCAACGGAAACTGTAACAAAGCTAAATTTAGCAGGGTAGATTTCATATCATTTAAATTTTGAACATGCACTTAAAATTACAACAAGGGATTCATTTAAGCTGTTTTAATATGGTATATTTAAAAATCTTAAAAAGGTAATTTTTATAAATATTTCATTCTTTTGTAAGAATATACCTACAAAATACTATCTTTGATTTATGAAATCTAAACAAAACGAGATTCCTCTCTCTGTAATGAATAGACTTATTAAGGAGTCGTTTGTGCCCTTAATTATTATTTCTAAGGACTTGGTTTGCATAAACCATTCTGATCTTTTTAGACAAACCTTTAATTTAGACCAATCGTATTATGGGGGTAGACATATCTCAGAAATCATACCTAATATCCCAAATAAATTAAAAACATATATTGAAAACGGACTAAAGGGAAAAACTGGTTCTAATGATGCAGAAAAATTTTATTCTGAAAAATTAGCCCACCAATGGTATCGTTGGAACGTAAAACCTTGGAAGAATAATGAAGGTGAAATTGAGGGGGTTATTTTAGTCTTAGAAGATATTACAGACAAAAAAAGATCAGAAGAACTGCTTTTAAGTGCGCTAAGGGTTGCAAGAATTGGTGGTTGGGAAGTAGATCTTATCGCTAACAAAATTCATTGGACAGATATTACAAGAGAAATCCATGAAGTATCAAAGGACTTTGAGCCTGACCTTGCAACAGGAATTAATTTCTACAAAGCGGGCTATTCAAGAGACACCATTACCAAACTCATTCAAAATGCTATAGAAAAAGGAACGCCTTGGGATATTGATTTACAATTGGTTACTTATACCAAAAAGGAAATTTGGGTCCGTGCCAAAGGAGAGTCTGAAATGGTAGACGGTAAATGTGTTCGCATATTTGGTACTTTCCAGGATATAGACCAAGCCAAAAAAATAGACTTGGCATATAGAGAAACCTCGGAAAGACTCAATATTGCTAAAAATGCAGCCAATATTGGTATCTGGGAATACAATATTAAACAAAACAGCTTGGTTTGGGACAAAGCCATGTACGAGCTGTACGGAATTAATGAAAAAGATTTTTCGGGTGGTTACGAGGCATGGAAAAATAGCATACATCCAGAGGACCAGGAGCGTTGTCAGAAAGAAATAAACGACGCCATTCAAGGAAACAATAATTTTAATACAAATTTCCAGGTCATATGGCCCAATGGTGAAGTGAGGCATGTTACAGCTGCCTCAGTCCTTAGAAAAGGCAATAATATTGATTCAGACGTAATGGTAGGAGCCAATTGGGACATTACAGAACTCATTAGGACCAAAATGAGTTTAGAACGCAGTGAAGAATCTTTTAAAGGCGCCTTTCAAAACTCTTCTGTAGGTATGGCTATTGTAGGGCTAGATGGGACATGGCTAGACGTAAATGAAAGCATTTCTCAAAGTTTGGGATATACAAAGAAAAAGCTACTTTCGCTTACTTTTCAAGACATAACCCACCCTGATGATCTTAAAAAAGACTTAGTCCTTCTCAATGAATTAATCGTTGGAGAGAGAAACAGTTACAGTATGGAAAAACGTTATTTTCATGCTAAAGGACATATTGTCAATGTTATTTTAACGGTCACTGCTGTGAAGGATATTGATGGAAGATTGTTACACTTTATTTCTCAAGTAGTAGACATAAGCTCTAAAATAAATGCTGAAACAAAGCTTAAGAAAATTCTAGACATTACAAACACCCAAAATAAAAGCCTGCTTAATTTTGCCCATATTGTGTCTCATAATTTAAGGTCACATTCCAGCAATTTAAGCATGCTCTCTAATTTCCTGATTGAAGAACAAGATGATCAAGAAAAGAAAACCATAGAAAAACTCATTAGAGATTCGTCAAGGAGTTTAAATGAAACTGTAGTACACCTCAATGAGGTGGTACAGGTAAAAACAAACACCTTAGAAAACCTAGAGTCTATCTCTTTAAAAGAAGCCCTAATACAGGTAATAAACAGTATTAATGGACTTGTGGAGAAACATGGGGTACAATGTGATCTCAATATCAGTGACGAATTTAAAGTAAAGGCAGTGAATGCCTATCTTGAGAGCATAGTTCTTAACCTATTTACCAATAGTATTAAATACAAACACCCGAATAGAGACCCGCATTTAGATATTAGTGCTTATACAGAAGGCCTTTACAAAGTGCTGGTGTTTAAAGACAATGGTTTAGGCATTGACTTAAAGAAACATAAAAACAAAATTTTTGGAATGTATAAGACATTTCACAAGCACCCCGAGGCAAAAGGAATTGGTTTGTTTATTACTAAAAACCAAATAGAAGCCATGAATGGCAAAATAGAAGTAGAGAGCCAGGTGAATGAAGGTACCACCTTTAAAGTATATTTTCAAAAAGGATAAAATGATGAGAAAAATTAGTAGAAGTTGTATTATTGACGACGATCCTATTTTTGTTTTTGGAACAAAAAAAGTGATGAAAGAAGTAGATTTCTGTGACGACATTCTAGTCTATCACAATGGAGAAGAGGCAATAAACGGATTGAAGTCTATGGTGAAAAGAGGGGAGCAATTACCTAATTTAATATTTCTAGATCTAAACATGCCTATCATGGATGGTTGGGATTTTTTAGAAGATTTTATTGCTATTCCTAATAACAATCGAAAAGATGTATTTGTCTATATCATTAGTTCCTCTATTGACGCTAACGATTTTATTAGGGCTAGAAACTATGAAATAGTCAACAATTATATTTTGAAACCTGTCACTCCTGAAGACCTGATTTTTGTGTTGAATATGCTTCCTACAGGTTAATTTTAATGTCGCTTAAATCCCTAATTTCAAGTTCATACTTAGTACGAACTTTTGTTAAAACACCTTTTATGGACACCCAATGCTCAGGCAATTGGGTGTCCCAAAAGTCTGCATATCCACTACTGTTTAAGTAAACTTTTGATCCATATTTGTCATAAAACACCCTGAGGCTGTCTTCTTTATAATCTGCGAAATTGAGCCCTTGACTTTCTGGACCAATACGCAAACTATCTATTTGGACTAAGGTCTGCAAGTCTATATCTGTTAAGCCTAAAGGAGTTCTCTTTTTAGGGGCAATTACCATAGTTTCTCCAGCAATAAATTCAAGGGATTCTTGGGTATTTAATAGGGGCAAACGACCAATAGACAAATTCCCAAAAGAGCTAAAAACACTCCCTACACTCAAACCCAAAGTCTTTTGATCTATATAAAGATCTTTTAAGTGCAGCCGCACTTTTTGACCCTCGGGGTACCAAAGGGCGGTTTCAAAAAGATCTGTAGACAACAATAAACCCATAGCTGTGCTATCCGAATTTTCTTGAAGCACTATTTTTCCAAAAAACTGACCAGCTGCATCTGAAGATATTACATAAGCCTCCACATACACAGATGTTCTAAAGCGATATACCCCTAAATGAGCACTGTCTTTAAGTGCGGCAAAGGAAAGTTGAAATTCCCCTGCTTTTTCCATTTCCGTGTTTGGCTTTTCACAGGCCACTAAAAAAGAAAGGGATAGCAATAAAATAATGGGTACTCTGGGTGGAAAATGACTCATAATTATATATTTATAAAGCTCTTATAGAGTATGTTTACTCTTTAAGCGCTCATTTCTTATGGCCCTTTGGCGGCAAAGAAATGTTGAGGTTTAAAAAAAATGTGCGTCCTGAACCGTGCCAAAATTTAGTGTCAAAAGACGGCTGACCACTGCGTTGGTCTTCAGTAAATGATTCAATACTCGCCTTTCTGCTCTGCTCATAGCCCCCAGACAGATACTGCTGGTTTAATAGGTTGTTGACGGAGAGGAAAAGACTGGTGTATTTGCCTTCCACAAGCCAAGATTTTCCTGCCACCAAATTCATCAAATGGAATGAGGGCAATGACAGTTGTATGGGTGCAAGGAGGTTTGTTGTGGGAGACAAGGGTTCTCCTGAAAGCTGATCCGGCAGTAAAAAAGCAGCTGTACTTCTCAAATAAGAAGGGCCAACATAAGATAATCCCAAACTATTTAAACTAACTGAAAACCACCAATAAGAGGGGTCTCGATAGGAAATTCCCAAAGAAAATGCCCTTGCAGGCCCTAAAGGTAAAGAAGTACCCTTTACACGAGCTGCACCAAAATCTTGGACTCCTTCTAGATTATTGGGTTGTAATGACTCTAATCCAGGGTCAAAAAACAATTTGACGTTGGGATTGTTTGTGATAGTGTACTTTCCCAAAGCGCCTGAAAAATTAATTTGAACTGCAGCAGAAATCTGGTGTTGAAATCCAAATTCAAATCCAATGTGTTTGGTGTTTTGCCCAGAAACCCATTCTTGAACAAAA
>JAQWTF010000056.1:0-5187 GCA_029242825.1 Flavobacteriaceae bacterium
TGGCAAAGTAATGGACATCATAGATTACGAACCAGAAGTATTGGATATTTTTTCCAGAAAGGTATTTGAAATGATTGCCAACAATACCCCTGGTTGGGAAGATGAATTGCCTAAGGGTATCGCTGAGCTCATAAAACAAAAGGATTTGTTTCAAAATAAAGCCAAAGCGCTAAAAGCATAAAGGCCTTATTTTAAAACTTCAATTTCACAACCTTAAAATATATTGGTTTTGAATTAAAACTTCAATTTCACAACCTTAAAAATATATTGACTTTTTATTAAAATTTAAAGGCCACTGTGTTTCATGCACATTGGCCTTTTTTTTTTAAAGCTACAACGCCAATATCTGTGCGGAGTGCTCTTTTGTTTTAACCTTATCAATGACATGCGAAACCACTCCTTTTTCAACTACAAAAGTCATTCTGTGAATACCATCGTACTCTCTTCCCATAAACTTTTTTGGACCCCATACCCCAAAAGCAGTAATCACAGATTTATCAGTGTCTGCTAATAATGGAAATGGAAAACTGTATTTATCTCTAAACTTAGTTTGCTCATTGGTGTCATCTGCACTGACACCTACAATACTGTAGCCCTTCTCATTGAGTACTTCATAATGATCTCTTAAATTACAAGCCTCTGCGGTACATCCAGGCGTGCTTGCCTTAGGGTAGAAAAAAACCACTAATTTAGTGTCGTTATAATCTGATAAGTTGAATGGGCTTCCATCTTGGGTAACCGCAGTAAATGAGGGAACTTTGTCTCCTACTTGTAGTGTTTTCATCTTAGCAATTTTTAGCTTTTAACGCTTGTAATAAAAAACAAACGAAAATTATTGTTATTTTTCTAAAATTACTCATTAATGACCAAACTAGAAAAAGTAAATTTCACCATAAATACCTTAAGGGATTTATACCCTGAAATACCCATCCCTTTGGATCATAAAGATCCCTATACCCTTTTAATAGCTGTATTGTTGTCTGCCCAAAGCACGGATGTAAGGGTAAATAAAATTACACCACTACTATTTAAAAAAGCAGATAATCCCTTTGATATGGTAAAACTAAGTGTCAAAGAGATTCAAGACATTATTAGACCTGTAGGACTCTCCCCCATGAAAGCAAAGGGTATTTATGGACTTTCTAAAATTCTCGTAGAGGCACACAACGGGATAGTGCCTCAGGATATAGAAATACTTGAGACATTCCCTGCAGTAGGACATAAAACCGCTAGTGTAGTAGTGGCACAAGCCTTTGGAATTCCTGCATTTCCTGTAGACACTCACATCCATAGATTAATGTATCGGTGGGGGTTTACTAATGGAAAAAATGTGGTGCAAACAGAGAAGGACGCTAAGCGATTATTTCCAAAAGCGCTTTGGAACGACCTTCATTTACAAATTATTTGGTACGGAAGAGAATACTCACCAGCTAGAGGCTGGGATCTTGACAAAGATATTATCACAAAAACGATTGGTCGCAAGACAGTGATTGATCAATATTTAAAGAAAAAGCGATAAGTATTCACATAAAGCCCTACAATAAGATGGCCATGCTAGCGCGTAAATTACGCTAAGACGCCAAGAGGTCTATCTGATTTTCTGAGGCCATTTTTCTAATATTTATCAGTGCATACCTCATTCTACCGAGCGCTGTATTAATACTAACGCCAGTTTGTTCCGATATTTCTTTAAAACTAAGTTCTTTAAAGATTCTCAGGGAAACTACCTCCAATTGGTCTGCTGGCAAACAATTTATGATATGGTGTAAATTAGACTCAATGTGCTCCTGAATCATTGTTTCTTCCTTTGTTTTTGAGGAATCCGATAAAAATGAAAAGACAGAATAATCGGACTTTTCATAAGTCATAGGCATTTTTTTTAGACGCCTAAAGTGGTCAATTACAAGGTTGTGGGCAATTCTCATGACCCATGATATAAACTTACCTTCATCTCTATAGCCCCCTTTATCTAGGGTTTTGATCACTTTTAAAAACGTATCTTGAACAATGTCAGAGGCGAGCTCTGCATCTTGAACCTTAGTATATATAAACCTATAGGTCTTTGCCCTATGTCTCTCTACTAAAAGAGACAAAGCATTTCGGTTTCCAAGCAAATAGTCTGAAACTAATTGGCTGTCAGTGAGAACTGTAGCGTTAAAATTATTGGATTGTGTATTATTTAAAATGGTACGCATAAGATACAAATTAGACACAAATTAATCATGTCCCTAAAAAATTATGGGACTAGAAAAAATTCATGATGGTTAAAAGTATCCGTGTTTTATAGGCTAACAATTAAATATTACACTCAAATATATTAAAAAAATATAGTAAATCACTTATCTTTAAAACTTAATTGTTTTTGAAACATTCTCCTATACTTCCTATGACCCTGAATACTAAAACACCCTATAAAAACCTAGAAGAAATAGACCCTAAAAAGAATATCATCATTAAAGGGGCCAAATTGCACAACTTAAAAAATATAGATGTTGTACTTCCTAGAAATAATTTCATAGTAATCACAGGTCTCTCAGGCTCAGGAAAATCTTCTCTAGCTTTTGATACCCTATACGCAGAAGGACAAAGAAGGTATGTGGAAAGTTTGTCTGCTTATGCCAGACAATTTTTGGGGAAATTAGACAAACCTCAAGTAGACTACATTAAGGGAATTGCCCCAGCAATTGCTATAGAACAAAAAGTAAACACTAGCAATCCTAGATCTACAGTGGGGACTTCTACTGAAATTTACGACTATCTTAAGTTGTTATTCGCTAGAATAGGGAAAACGTATTCGCCCATCAGTGGAAAGGAAGTTAAGAAACACTTGGTGTCAGATGTTGTCCATCACATTAAAACATTCCCTCTAAAGCATAAATTATTGCTTTTAGCTCCCATTGAAGTACCCGAAGACAAAGACCCTGTAAAAATGGTCCAATTGTTTTCAAAACAAGGTTTTGCCAGGATAGAGGTCAAAGGGGAAGTGATTCGAATTTCATCAGAAATTACCAAGCTTCCAAATAAGTTTAATCTAGTGGTAGACAGAATAGTTACCGCAGATGATGAAGATTATTTCAATAGGCTCGCTTCCGCTATTGAAGCTGCATTTTTTGAAGGCAAAGGGCACTGTATTGTCAGAGATTTAAGCACTAAAGAAAAAGTAGATTTTAGTAATCTTTTTGCTCTAGACGGACAAGAATTCACCATACCTTCTCTACACCTATTCAGTTTTAATAATCCCTACGGAGCATGTGATGCCTGTGAAGGATATGGAGATATTATGGGCATAGATCCAGATCTGGTTATTCCCAATACAGGCTTATCTATCTATGAAAATACCATTGCGCCCTGGAGAGGAGAAAGCATGAGTAAGCACAAAGACAAGCTCATTGAAAACGCTGCAGCGTCTAATATACCCATTCACAAGCCTTGGTTTGAATTATCTGAGACGCAAAAAGAATTGGTTTGGAATGGTAATAAAACCTTTAAGGGAATTCATTCTTTTTTCCAGACACTAGAAGAAAAAAGCTATAAAATTCAAAATAGGGTCATGCTCTCTAGATATAGAGGGAAAACAATTTGTAATAAATGCCAGGGTGCTAGGCTTAAAAAAGAATCATTTTATGTCCAAGTTGGTGGAAAACATATTGGCGAATTGGTCGCAATGCCAATAGACAAGCTGCAATTGTTTTTCAATCAATTAACACTGAGTAAAATCGACACAGATATTTCTAAAAGAATTTTAGCAGAGATACACAGTAGGCTTTCTTTCTTGAGCCAGGTAGGATTAAACTACCTTACTTTAAATAGAAAATCCAATACATTGTCTGGAGGAGAAAGTCAGCGAATTAACCTAGCAACCTCTTTGGGGAGTAGTTTGGTGGGATCCATGTATATTTTAGATGAGCCCAGTATAGGCTTGCACCCGAAAGACACTACAAACTTAATTGAAGTACTCAAACGCTTAAGAGACCTTGGAAATACAGTCATAGTGGTAGAGCACGATGAAGATATTATGAAAGCTGCAGACCTTGTTTTTGACATTGGTCCTGAGGCTGGAACACTAGGAGGAGAATTGGTGGCGCAAGGGACCCTTAAGGAACTATTAAAAACAAATACCCTAACTGCCCAATATTTAGATGGTAGAATGGAAATTCCACTACCAAAAAAAAGAAGGAGCTCTGATCAATACGTGAAAATTAAGGGTGGTAGAGAACACAACCTTCAAAACATAGACCTTACTATTCCCTTAGGAATGCTCACCATCATTACAGGGGTTTCGGGATCAGGAAAATCTACCTTAGTTAAAAAATTACTCTATCCCATTGTTCAGAAGGAACTTGGAGGATTTGGAATGAAAATTGGTCAACACAGCAGTTATGAGATGCAGCATAAAAATCTTAAACATGTGGAGTATATAGACCAAAACCCCATTGGAAGGTCTTCTAGATCTAACCCGGTAACCTATCTAAAGGCTTATGACGATATTAGGGCTATTTTTTCAAAAGCACCTATGAGCAAACTCAGGGGTTTCCTACCCAAACACTTTTCTTTTAATGTAGAAGGAGGGCGCTGTGAAAAATGTAAGGGAGAAGGAGAAATCACTGTTGAAATGCAGTTTATGGCAGATGTGCACCTAGGGTGCGATGCCTGTGAGGGTAAAAGATTCAAAAAAGAGGTCTTAGAAGTGAAATTTCACGACAAGTCCATCTTTGATGTACTGCAAATGACTGTTTCAGACGCATTGGCATTCTTTAAACTTCATGGAGAAAACAAACTCTGCCAAAAGATTCAAGCGCTTGAAGACGTTGGACTGGGGTATGTGGCTTTAGGTCAATCCTCCTCTACCCTATCTGGTGGAGAAGCACAACGTATAAAACTGGCCTCATTTTTAGTAAAGGGCAATACCAAAGACAAGACCTTATTTATATTTGACGAGCCCACAACCGGGCTTCACTTTCATGACATTAACCGCTTGTTAGGGGCCTTTAATGCCCTTTTAGACAAAGGGCATTCCATGGTGGTTATTGAACACAATATAGATTTGATCAAGTGTGCAGATCATATTATTGACCTAGGTCCTGGTGGTGGAATCCATGGAGGGCAAGTCATTGCCCAAGGCCCCCCAGAAGTTTTGGTCAAAGATAAAAACTCTGTCACCGCTGTTTATTTGAAAGAGAAATTGTA
>JAQWTF010000068.1:0-4617 GCA_029242825.1 Flavobacteriaceae bacterium
ACTATTGAAGCTGGTACACCCTCACATAGTCTACTTCCATCTGGTCTTGCGTAAAGTCTGGCGTAATATCTCCGCCCAAACTACCCCCAAGGGCTACATTCAACAGCAAATACTGGTCTTTGTTAAAAGGCCAAAAGTCATTGCTTCTGTCTTGAGGCTGGTAGGTAAAAAACACTTCTCCGTCTACCGTAAAGTCTATTTTTTCTTCTGTCCAAATCATGCCATACACATGAAAATTCTCGGTCACATCTGTTACCGATAATTGTTTTAAGGCCGGATCATCTCCATACCTACCTGCTACGTGAACCGCAGATTGCACCATCAGGTGGTTCTCAAACAATTGCTCCATCATATCAATCTCTCCACAGGCAGGCCAACCCACCTCTGGTAAATTGGTGCCCAAAGCCCAAATGGCCGGCCAAGTCCCTTGCATTCTAGGCAATTTAGCCTTCACTTCTACTTTTCCATAAGTGAAGTGAAATTTAGAATTAAACCTAGCAGAGGTAAATTCTTGAGTACTTCCCTTATGGGTGTAAGATTCCTTTTTAGCAATAATTTTCAAGGTTCCGTCACTGACTGCTGCATTATCAATACGATCGGTATAATGCTGCTTTTCGTTATTGTACCAGCCGCCATTCTCAGGCGCATCGGTCTCTAAAAACCACTTGTCTGCGTCTGGTAAACCGTCTACGTCAAACTCGTCTGCCCATACTAATTCATAGGTTTTTTCAACAGCAGATTCCCCTTCTTTTTCGTTATTTTTTGAATTGCAGCTTGTTATTGCAAGTGCGAAAAGGCCTAGGCCTAGTAATTTAATTTTCATGGTATTTGTTTTTGATTAAACTTATTATTTCTTCCAAACCGTATAAGATAAGTTTTTTCGCTCCTCTTTCCATTGAGCGTCTGGAGCATAAGTGCCGCCACCTATTTTAACCAAGAGATTTTGATCTATCTGGGCTACATAATAACCAGACGCACCGTCCTTGGCTTCAACCACCACCACCTTGCTATTGGCGTTTATCCCAAAAGCTTTTCTGAGGGCAATCAGGGCATTGATCTCTTTTTGAAGGGATCCAAATGCATCTGAAAAAAAGTAATGATAGCCCCAAACCATAGGGATTCCTGGATGGGTTAACAAATAAGCGTAGCCTTGAATGAGCTCACTGGTATTTTTTGAAAACACATTGTCACAGTCATTTCTATTAATGCAACCAGTGTCATGATTGTCTAAAAAAGTGATGGCTTTTTCTCCATAGCCTTCTATGGAGGCTAGCGATGGATTTGCTTGAAGGACCGTATACTTTTTCTGAACCACTGCCTCTGCCAGTCGGTACTTAATAGCAAAATCAAAAGCAGCAGCTTTGGGAGTAGGACTACCACTGAGGGTTTCTGAGGTTTTATCTATCCAGGAACGCAAAGCGTTGGGATTTCCGTCCCAGTACTCTCCAACAGACAAATAATAAGGGGTAGCGGCATTGTACTCTCCCACGTATTTGGCAGGAAAACCTTTTACAAAATCATAGCGCCAAGAATCAAATCCCAAGGCTTTAAGCTGCCCCAAATAGGCCTTAATACCCAATTGAACCTCTTCACTTTTATGATTTAGGTCTCTGGCACCGCCCCAGCCCTCACCCTCGTCAAGGTCTCCACAAGGAGTTGTTCCAAAGGCGTCTGGATTGGTATACCCCTCGTCGTCCATACAGATCGCATCACAGGACCATGCAGGCTCTGTAAAATCATTCCAAGTGTCTGTACCCACCCTATGGTTTATGACCAAATCTGCAATTCCATGCATTTTCCTTGACTTCATTACAGCCAATAATGACATTAATTCATTTTTATTTCCATGAAGGGAGTTAAAGTCAAATAGCTTTCTGGGATGGTAGCCCATACCCTCACCCTCGCTAGAAGGTGGCATCCAAATACCATCTATGTGGGCATTAGACAAGGACACTATTTGATCTTCCAGAAAAGCGTAAAAAGAGGGATAACTGCCTATTTTAGGGTCGTTAAAAGAATCCCACCAAAACGCCTGAAACAAGACGTCATTCAAAGGGTTATTGTCTGCGTATAGACTGGTCCCTTGGTCTACAAAAACTGCGTCTTCCTCAGCTTGTGAATTGGGGGAGGATTCTTCAGAACAGGATAAAAATCCTAAGAAAATTAGCGAAATAAAAAATATTTTTTTCATTATTATAACTCAATTAACAACAACCACCCCCGTCATAATGAAAGGTGCTATCGCTTATAAAAATATCTGACCTATCTAGACTACCCAAAGCTGCAGCAGTTTTGTCGCAGATAGAAAGGGGCTGGTTTTGAAGCAGCACATGGCCTTTTTTGTCGTCAAAATAGTCCTCTGAACCAAAGTAAATGGTAGATTTTCCTGTAAATACACAGGGACCGTCTGCCTGCATAGGATCTTTAATGGCACAGACCTCTACACTTTCAATAAAGATATTTTCATCGGTGGCGTAGTGCGCCGTATCTAAAATTCTATAAGGCCTTCTCGCCCTTATTTCAATAGTTCCAAAGCCCACATCCGTGAGCATTTTTATATAATCCTTTAACGGAATAGAACCCGAAAGACAAAGCGCTCTGAGGCGGTCGTCGTTTCTAAGGGCGTCATTCATAGGCTGCTCACAGGTAGGATCACTCATGACCAAACGACCGTGTGGCTTTAAAATACGGTACATTTCCTGAAGGGCTTTTTTGAGCTCTTACATCTTAAAAATATTGAACAAGCAGTTTTGAGCCGCCACATCTATGGAATTGTCTTCAATGGGAAGGGCTAAGGCGTCGCCCTTTTTAAGGGCTACAAAATCACTTTTAAACCAATCGTTTTGGGCCTCCGCAATTTTAAAATTGCGGGCCGATGCTTCCAACATCTCGTCTACCACATCTACCCCTATCACCCCATCTTTCTGCCTTGAAAAATAGGCAAATTGCAAGAGCTCCATACCGCCACCCACGCCTACATAGGCAATCTTGGGATTGTTTACCAAATCTCTAGGATGCACCGTGCTCCCACAGCCGTAATTCATCTCCTGCATAATGGTAGGGATCTTCAAGCCAGGGAACTGCCATATGGGTGTGGTGGTGCAACAAAGGCCCACATCTGGAGTGAGGGCTGCATCTTTATACAAGTCTTTGGTGGCGTCTAAATAGCTCATTTTTCAGTCATTTATTTGAGCACTCAAGCTACTAAAAGTTTTTGAATTTACAGCCTGCCAGAGCCTTGAATTCCCCAGTGCTTTACCGCTAAAAAAGACCCTTAAAAGGAGCTCTTTTCATTACCTTTACCAAGAAATTAAAAAGCAGCAATGACCCCAAACAAAGTGTCTTCCCTGGAGAAAAGTATTGGCTTTGTGATACAATTTAGGCTTGTTTTCATGAGTTTAATGGGGCTTTTAATAGGGCTTTCAGGTGTCTATACCTTGAAAAATTTATCGATTGACAATTCCCTGGGCATTTGGTTTTTAGAAGAAGACCCCAGCTACCAAGCCTATATTGAGTACCAAGAGACCTATGGCTCGGATGAGATTTTTATGGTCATGCTGCCCGTACCAAATGCTTTAGATAAGGATCAGATAGACCAATTAGAGGCATTAAATACGGCCCTAGACAAATTGCCTTTTGTGGAAACTGCCTACAGTTTGGCCAAAGCAAAGTACCCTGTTCTAGTAGGAAAAAAGCTGCGTTTTAGACCTTTATATGAAGAGAAACGCAGCAAAAAAAGCATTAAAAACCTATGGGAAGATATGCCAGAGGTGGTGCAGCAGCTGGTGTCAAAAGATTATAAAAACCTGTTCCTCTATGTGCAACTCAGACCAACCCCAGATATTGAAAAAGATAGAAAGGACATTGCCCAAGAGATAGAAACCCTTATTAGTCGGTATTTTAAAAGCTACCACATTACAGGGCCTCCGGTTTTAAACGAAGCCTACAATAAGGGAATTTACAAGGAGAGTCTTCTGTTTGGAGGGCTCACGGTGCTGGTCATAACTTTAGTGCTGCTTTGGTTTTAGCCTCGAAAAAAATACCTCTTGATTGCCTTATTTTCTGTGGGCGCACCCATTAGCATCTTGTTTGGGATCATCAGTGGTTTTGGGTACGCCTTGAATATGATCTCTATGCTCATCCCCACCATTTTAATGGTGTATAGCGTGAGTGATGTGGTGCATTTAATTAATATCTACGACAGAGAATCTATTGGCGCAACCACCACTGCCAGGCTGAGCAATGCCATTAAAAAGAGTTTTACCCCTTGTTTTCACACCACACTGACCACTTTTGTAGGCTATTTGGCCCTGTACCTCTCTCCACTACCTGCTTTTAAAAATATGGGACTTTTTACCTGTATAGGATTGGTATTGAGTTATGTGTTGGTGTACCTCATTACGATTATTGGGGTAAGCTTTATGAAAGCAGCGGCTCCAGAGACCCCGCCAATGGGAGCAGATCTTGACAGCACAGAAACCGCCTTGGTCTCCTGGATAAACCACAGCACTTCTCGTCATAGCTACAAAATAATCATTGGTTTTACAGCCGTCTTATTTCTGGGAATCTTTGCCATTACAAAGGTGGAACTCAATACCGATTCTTTAAACCTCTTAG
>JAQWTF010000095.1:0-16549 GCA_029242825.1 Flavobacteriaceae bacterium
TCTCTTTGAGATTTTGGCATTTCCTCACGCTCTCCTGTTTCAATGTTTCTGGCAGAGAATTTCTCCTCACTACCGTCGTAGTTAATGTCTTTAAGCATATTGTAATACTTTAAAGACAAGTCATATTCATTTCCATTCACCGCACTACTCGCTGCATAATACAAATAAATGGTATCCTGAGGACTCAATGAATAACTTAAAAACAACTTTTCAGCAGCATCCTTAAATTTCTCTTCATTGTTGTCAGATACAGCCGCATTGACAATTTCAGAGGTCATGGCAGCAAACTTTTGCTTAATATCTGCTGTGTACTTGGTTTTTCCAGAAGCCGATTCACTTTCCATAGCTTTGGTGTAAGCGGCTACCGCTTTATCATAAGCAGAAAAATCTCCAGCTTTAGCTTGTATGGCATAAGCTTCTCCTTGCAAAAAGTAGTATTGATTTACATACTTGGCATCTGCAGTATCTATAGTAGAAGCAGCTCCTTCCAAGGCAGAAAGCACTGCTACTGCGTCTCCAGATTTAAGCGCCTTGTTAGCCGCTTTAATTTCATCTTTCTGAGCAAAACTAGCAGTAGACATTCCAATAGCTGCTAATAATAGTATTATTTTTTTCATTGTTGTTGATTTTATAAAATTTTAAAAGAGGGCGTAAAAATAATCAAATTTAAGATTCAGACCCTGTTTCTTCACTATTTTCTTGGGTGGCTTCTGGTGTGTCAGGAGTAGTATGGGCGCTTGCGCCAGAATCTTCTAATTCCTCAGAAAGAATGTCTTCCTCTTCTTCTTTAACCACTTTAGCTACTGCCGCAATAGAATCGTTTTCTCTAATATTAATCAATTTAACGCCTTGGGTAGCCCTTCCCATGACACGCAAGTCTTCTACGCCTAATCTAATGGCGATACCAGATTTATTAATAATCATCAGGTCATCTGAATCTGTCACGTTTTTAATTGCAACAAGCCCACCTGTTTTCTCGGTAATAGAAATGGTTTTAACCCCTTTTCCACCTCGGTTGGTCACACGATAGTCTTCCATAGAAGAACGTTTTCCATATCCTTTTTCAGAAACCACCAAAATGTGGTCTTCTTCATTGTGTACGGTTACCATTCCAATCACCTCATCTTGGTCATCTGCTAAACTCACTCCTCTTACTCCAGAAGCACCCCTACCCATAGGTCGGGTTTTACTCTCTTCAAAGCGAATGGCTTTACCAGATTTAAGGCCTAGGAACACTTGGCTAGTTCCAGTCGTTAATTTAGCCTCTAAAAGCTCATCTCCCTCTCTAACACCAATGGCATTAATACCATTCGTTCTAGGTCTTGAATACTGCTCTAAGGATGTTTTCTTAACAATTCCCTTTTTAGTGGCCATGATCACGTAATGACTGTTCACATACTCTTCATCCTTAAGATCTTGGGTGCAAATAAAGGCTTTCACCTTGTCTTCTTGGGTAATATTGATCAGGTTTTGAATGGCCCTACCCTTAGAGGTCCTAGAGCCTTCTGGGATTTCGTATACACGCATCCAGAAACACTTCCCACTTTGGGTAAAGAACAACATATATTGGTGGTTGGTTCCCACAAATAAGTGCTCCAAGAAATCTTCATTTCTTGTCGCCGATGCCTTTTGTCCTACACCCCCTCTGTTCTGAGTCTTGTACTCAGAAAGTGGCGTTCTCTTAATATAACCTGCATGAGAAATGGTAATCACCACCTGCTCATCTGGAATCATGTCTTCTATACTCAGGCTACCTCCTGCGTAGTTTATCTCAGAACGACGCTCGTCTCCATACTTGGCTTTCACCTCCTGGAGTTCCTCTTTAATAATGGTCATTCTGCGCTCCTTATCTGCTAAAATATCTTTAAGATCTGCAATGGTAGCAATAATATCGTTGTACTCGTTTCTTAACTTATCTTGTTCAAGACCGGTCAATTGACGCAGGCGCATTTCTACAATGGCCTTGGCTTGAATCTCAGACAATTTAAAACGCTCCATTAAAGATTCTCTAGCCTCATCTGGACTTGAAGAAGCTCTTATGAGCTTAATCACCTCATCTATATTGTCTGAAGCTATGATTAGACCTTCTAGGATGTGGGCCCTATCTTCTGCTTTCTTTAATTCAAATTGGGTTCTTCTCACTACAACTTCATGCCTGTGCTCCACAAAATAGTGGATCATTTCCTTGACATTTAATTGCTGAGGCCTTCCATTGACAAGTGCAATATTATTGACACTAAAAGAAGATTGGAGCGAAGTGTATTTGTACAGGGTATTTAATACAATGTTTGGAATTGCATCTCTTTTTAAGATGTACACAATACGCATTCCATTTCTATCGGATTCATCTCTAATAGTGGCAATACCCTCAATTTTCTTTTCATTGACCAAGTCTGCTGTTTTCTTGATCATGTCTGCCTTATTCACTTGATAAGGAATCTCCGTCACAATAATACACTCCCTACCTTGTACCTCTTCTATGATAGCCTTTGCACGAACAACGACCCTACCCCTTCCAGTATGAAAAGCTTCTTTCACCCCTTCATATCCAAAGATCACCCCTCCCGTAGGAAAGTCTGGCGCCTTAATATGGGTGATGAGTTCATCTATTTCAATATTAGGGTTTTCTATATAGGCTATAGTTCCGTCTACTACCTCAGAGAGGTTGTGTGGCGGCATATTGGTTGCCATACCTACTGCAATTCCAGAAGCACCATTGACCAATAGGTTGGGAATTCTTGTAGGCAGTACTTTGGGCTCTTCTAAAGTGTCGTCAAAGTTCAACTGGTGGTCTACCGTATCCTTGTCAATATCTATAAGCATGTCGTCTGCAATCTTACGCATACGGGCTTCCGTATAACGCATGGCTGCAGGACTATCTCCGTCAATGGAACCAAAGTTACCCTGGCCGTCTACGAGCATATAACGCAAACTCCATTCTTGAGCCATACGTACCATGGTGTCGTATACTGAGGTATCTCCGTGTGGGTGATACTTACCCAAAACTTCTCCAACAATTCTCGCAGATTTTTTATGGGCGCTTGTTGCTCTAACACCCAACTCATGCATACCAAACAACACCCTTCGGTGTACTGGTTTTAAACCATCTCTTACATCTGGTAAGGCACGTGATACAATCACCGACATAGAATAATCTATGTAGGCAGACTTCATTTCATCGTCTATGTTAATAGGAATTAATTTTTCTCCTTCTGCCATATTAAAAAGCTATTCATTATTCATTAAAAAATCAAGCCAATATACATAATTTGGATGCTTTAGGGGAAGTTAAAAAGGACTTTATTAAATAATTTATCAACATACATAATAGGATAAATAGTTCATAAAATAACGCTCACTTGTTTGGACAAGCGAATGATTTTTTGTCAATTGTGTCATATATTACAAAAAGGAATAGTATTTGTAAATAAGTGCTAAAAAGATTTAGTATTTTTGAGTATAAACAACAGGTTTATGGATGATAATTTTTCACCTAGAGTAAAAGACGTAATTGCCTACAGTAAAGAAGAAGCCCTTAGATTGGGGCATGACTTTATTGGAACGGAGCACCTAATGTTGGGTTTATTAAGAGATGGAGGCGGAAAAGCCATTAGCATCTTAGACGCCTTATCAGTAGACTTAGAACACCTGAGAAGAAAGGTAGAAATCCTTAGTCCGGCAAATCCAAACCCTAGTTTGGTGCATCAGGACAAAAAGAACCTCCACCTCACCAGACAAGCAGAAAGGGCCTTAAAAACCACTTTCTTAGAAGCCAAACTCTTTCAGAGTACAGCTATTAATACGGCGCATTTGTTGTTGTGTATTCTCAGAAACGAGAATGACCCTACCACCAAATTGTTGCAAAAAATGATGGTAGACTACGACGGTGTTAAAGAGCAGTTTAAATCTATGATCACTTCAGACGACGATTATACCAGCGGACCAACCGAGGCTTCTTTCTCAAGTGAGTCTGACTCAGAAGAAGCTGCTGGAGAATCTTTTGGAGGTGGCACAACTGCCAACAAGTCAGGTAAAAAATCAAAAACTCCTGTTCTTGACAACTTTGGTAGAGACCTCACCCAGATGGCAGAAGAAAACCGCTTAGATCCTGTGGTAGGAAGACAAAAAGAAATAGAGCGTGTGTCTCAAATTTTAAGCCGCAGAAAGAAAAACAACCCCCTATTAATCGGTGAACCCGGAGTGGGTAAAAGTGCCATTGCAGAAGGTTTGGCGCTTAGAATCATACAAAAAAAGGTCTCAAGGGTACTGTTCAACAAAAGGGTGGTTACTTTAGATCTGGCCTCCTTAGTAGCGGGCACAAAATACCGTGGTCAATTCGAAGAGCGTATGAAAGCGGTCATGAATGAATTGGAAAAAAACGACGACATTATCTTATTTATAGATGAAATTCACACTATTGTAGGTGCAGGTGGTGCTACAGGAAGTTTAGACGCTTCTAATATGTTTAAACCAGCCTTGGCTAGAGGAGAGATACAATGTATTGGTGCTACTACTTTAGATGAGTTCAGACAACATATAGAAAAAGACGGTGCCTTGGAAAGAAGGTTTCAAAAAGTCATTGTGGAACCCACCTCAGTAGAAGAGACCATAGAGATTTTAAAAAATATTAAACCCAAATACGAAGACCACCACAATGTGAGCTATACCGAGGAGGCATTAGAAGCATGTGTGACGCTAACGGACCGCTATATTACAGACAGATTCTTACCAGACAAGGCTATTGACGCGCTAGATGAAGTGGGCTCTAGAGTTCATATTACCAATATGAATGTACCCAAGCAGATTGTCAGTTTAGAAAACCAGCTAGAAACTGTTCGGGAAGAAAAGAACACTGTAGTGAAAAAGCAGCGTTATGAAGAGGCAGCCAAACTGAGAGACGACGAGAAAAAACTGGAAAAAGCCCTTCAAGACGCCCAAGACCAGTGGGAAGAGGAGAGCAAATTACATAAAGAGGTTGTTACAGATAACCATGTGGCAGATGTAGTATCTATGATGAGTGGTATTCCTGTGACTAGAATTGCACAGGCAGAGAGCACAAAATTGGCCAAATTACCAGAGATTATTCAAGAAGCGGTTATTGGTCAGAGCGAAGCAGTTGCAAAAGTAGCCAAGGCTATTCAAAGAAATAGGGCTGGATTAAAAGACCCTAACAAACCCATTGGTTCTTTTATATTTTTAGGCCAAACAGGGGTAGGAAAAACTCAGTTGGCTAAAGTATTGGCTAAGGAATTGTTTGACTCTGAAGAATCGCTCATTCGTATAGACATGAGTGAATATATGGAGAAATTTGCCATTTCTAGATTAATAGGTTCCCCTCCTGGCTATGTGGGTTATGAAGAAGGGGGGCAGTTAACAGAAAAAGTAAGGCGTAAACCTTATGCTGTAATTCTTTTGGACGAGGTAGAAAAAGCGCATCCAGATGTGTTTAACACCATGCTACAAGTATTAGACGACGGTTATTTAACAGATAGTTTAGGTCGTAAGATTGATTTTAGAAACACCATTATTATTATGACCTCCAATATTGGGTCTAGACAACTCAAAGACTTTGGTCAAGGGGTTGGTTTTGGAACTGCTTCTATGAAAGCACAGTCAGACAAGCATAATAAAGGCGTCATAGAAAATGCCCTCAAAAAGGCATTTGCCCCTGAATTTCTCAACAGAATAGACGACATTGTTATCTTTAACGCCCTTGAGCAAGAAGACATTCACTTGATCATTGATATTGAGTTAAAGAAGTTATTCAAGAGAATTGAAGGTCTGGGCTACCAATTGAAACTGTCCAAAAAGGCAAAAGATTTTATTGCTGAAAAAGGATTTGACAAACAGTTTGGCGCAAGACCACTAAAAAGAGCCATACAAAAGTATATTGAAGACAGTTTGGCGGAGCAGATAGTCAATGCTAATTTGGTCTCTGGAGACACCATTTCATTGGACAGAGATGCCAGTGATGATGAAAAACTAAAGGTTACCATTAAAAAAGCAGAGGAGTCATCTGAAGCCTCTTAATGGAAAAATATACTGCCTGTCAAAAAAGCCGCTCCGTTGGAGCGGCTTTTTTGATATACCTCCATTTTAGCGTATATATCTATAAATTCTCATCAAAAAGTATCTAAAATTACACATCTACTAAAAATAAGTGTTTTACAATGCTCAGGTGGTGCATTTGTTTATATTTGATTTATAAATCATCAAAGCATGCCATTTTCACTTCGTATTGAAACTACAGGCACTCGTAATCTAACGAGCACATTTGCTATTACTACTACTACAGGAACCCCTTTGGGGTACTAGATGATTACTTCCGCAACCTATTTATTTATTTTTTTTATTTTTAAAAACTAACCCATGAATGTTTTAAAATTCGGTGGTACCTCAGTAGCCAACGCACAAAATATCAGTCTTGTAAAAAATATCGTTCAACAAAACGCCTATAAAAAACAATATGTTATTGTTTCTGCACTTGGTGGCGTAACGGATTTATTACTTGAAACCGCCGCTTCAGCAGCCCATCAAGATCCCCAATACAAAATACCCTTAAACGAGATTGAAAAAAGGCACTTAGACACGGTAAAATCTCTGATTCCAACCAATGATCAGGCTGGAATCTTAAGCCAGATTAAAGCGGCATTAAACACCTTAGAAACCCTTTTAGAAGGAGCTTTCCTCATCGGAGAAATAACACCAAAACTCTCAGACAAAATAGTGAGCTTTGGAGAACTATTGTCCTCTTATATTATCAGTGCTTACTTTAAGTCTCAAGGCTTAGACGCCCTTCATGCAGACGCGAGAACACTCATCACCACAGACCAATTGCACGGTAAAGCAACTGTTAACTACCCGCTCACCAATCAAAAATTGAAAGCATTCAATGGGGACAATAAAAATGCTATTGTAGTAATGGGTGGCTTTATTGCATCTAGCACAGATGGTGTTGCAACTACACTAGGAAGGGGTGGTTCAGATTTTACTGCAGCTATAGTGGCAGCTGCTCTAGACGCAGTATTGCTTGAAATATACACCGACGTAAGTGGGATGTTTACCGCCAATCCAAAATTGGTAAAGCAAGCCAGACCCATCATTAGCATTTCATATGAAGAGGCCATGGAGTTGTCTCATTTTGGCGCTAAAGTACTCTACCCCCCTACCATTCAACCGGTATTAAAAAAGCAAATTCCTATTGCTATTAAAAACACTTTTGAACCTCAGGCGGTAGGTACACTAATACAAAAACAAACTTCAGAAGGAAACAAAACAGTACAAGGCATTAGCCATGTAGAAAATATAGCCTTAATTTCATTAGAAGGACCAGGCATGGTGGGTATTCCAGGAATATCTAAAAGATTTTTCGAAGTGCTCTCCAATGCAAAAATAAGTGTGGTATTAATTACACAAGCTTCTTCAGAACATTCTATCTGTGTAGGTATTGCTGCAGAAGACACTTCAACCGCAGTGGCACTCGTAAATGAAGCCTTCGAATTTGAAATGTCACAGGGTAAAATTAAAGCGGTGATTGCAGAAAATGATTTGGCCATTATTGCGTTGGTAGGTGATCAGATGAAAAAGCACCAAGGTCTAAGTGGTAAAATGTTTGCCACCCTAGGTAAAAACAATGTCAATATCAGGGCTATAGCTCAAGGGGCTTCTGAACGAAACATCTCCGCGGTAATAGAAAAAACAGACGTTAAAAAAGCCTTGAATGCACTACATGAAGTATTCTTCGAAGAAAATATTAAACAGTTAAACCTCTTTGTTATGGGGGTAGGAAATGTAGGGGCTAAATTATTGGCGCAATTGGCCCAACAAAAAGACTACCTTAAAAAGCAGTTAAAACTCTCTGTAAGGGTTATTGGCATGAGTAATTCTAGGACCATGTGTTTTGCCTCAGACGGAATAGACCTCAAAAATTGGCAAAATTTACTTTCCAATGGAGAAAAAGCAGACCAAGCCTTGTTCTTACAAAAAATAACAGATCTAAACCTCAGAAATGCCATTTTTGTAGACAATACCGCGAGTGATGTGGTGGCAAACACTTACGCAGATTATCTTTCCAAGAGTATTTCTGTAGTTACTTGCAACAAAATTGCCTGTGCCTCTGCCTATCCAAATTATAGAAAACTCAAAGATTTGGCCAGGACTTATAATGCTTCTTTCTTATTTGAAACGAATGTAGGAGCTGGATTACCCATTATAGACACGCTTAAAAACCTCGTAGCCTCTGGAGATGAGATAAAAGAAATTCAAGCCGTACTTTCTGGCAGTTTAAATTTTGTGTTTAATCATTTTAATGATCAAACCACTTTCCACGATGTGGTGAAGCAAGCTCAGGAAGAGGGCTATACTGAGCCAGACCCAACTATAGATCTAAGCGGAATAGACGTTATGCGTAAAATACTAATCCTAGCGAGAGAGAGTGGTCATGTCATGGAAATATCAGATATTGAGAACAACGCATTCTTACCGGCAGAAAGTCTAGAAACGAAATCTAATGAAGCCTTCTTTGACAGTTTAATCAAATATGAAGGAGATTTCCAAGCTATGTACCAAAAGGCATCGGCCAAAGGCGCAAAACTAAAATACGTGGCCAGCTTTAAAGATGGAAAAGCTTCCGTGGGGCTTCAAGAAATACCCCAGGGTCACGATTTTTATGCTTTAGAAGGAAGTGATAATATTGTCTTGTTTTATACAGAACGCTATCCGAACCAGCCTATGATTATTAAAGGCGCGGGTGCGGGTGCCGCCGTTACAGCCTCTGGTATTTTTGCAGACATTATCCGAGTGGGAAACTTTTAACAATTACCTTTAAGATCATAAAGCCTTATCTCATGAAGTCTATACGTGTATTTTGTCCTGGAACTATTGCCAATGTATCTTGCGGCTTTGACGTCCTTGGTCTTTCTCTTGCAGGAGTGGGAGACTATATGACCGTGACACAAACTGCTATAAAAGGCATTACTATTAGCGAAATTTTAGGGCAAGACCTTCCGATGGAGACTACCCAAAATGTAGCAGGTGTAGCGGGTTTGGCGCTTCTTGAAGCCTTGGGAAGTGACGCTGGTTTTGAGATTAAAATAGACAAACGTATAAAAGCAGGTAGTGGTATAGGCAGCAGTGCTGCAAGCAGTGCTGGTGCGGTTTGGGCCATAAACCATCTATTGGGGGATCCTTTTACAACAAAAGAACTCATTCCATTTGCTATGGAGGGAGAACGTCTGGCATCAGGAGTGGCTCATGCAGATAATGTGGCTCCAGCCCTCTTAGGCGGCTTTACTCTGGTGAGAAGTACAGATCCCTTAGATGTTATTTCACTCCCAAGCCCCAGTGCATTATACGCCACTGTCATACACCCTCAAATAGAAATTAAAACAGCAGATTCTAGAAGGATATTAAAATCTAACCTCTCACTTAAAGACGCTATTACCCAATGGGGTAATGTTGGTGGATTGGTCGCTGGATTATACCGAGAAGATTACGAATTAATTGGTCGTTCGCTTCAAGATGTAGTTATTGAACCAGTAAGGAGCATACTCATCCCTGGATTTAACGAAATAAAAGAAGCAGCACTGAATGCCGGTGCATTGGGAGGTGGTATATCTGGCTCCGGACCTTCTGTATTTGCCCTTTCAAAAGGGAAAGATAAAGCCTTAAAAGTTGCAGACGCTATGAGGCACGCCTATGAACCCTTTGGGATTTCATTTGACATACACATTTCTAACATCAATGAAAAAGGGGTGTACCCCGCTTAACATAAAATGGAATATTTTTCAATAGACACCCCGAGTTTAAAAGCAAGCTTTAAAGAAGCAGTCATTAAAGGGATTGCACCAGACAAAGGTTTGTATTATCCAGACTACATTCCCAGTCTAGACCCCAGTTTTTTTAATCAGATAGAAAGTCTTAGTCCGGTAGAAATTGGCCTTGAAGTCATGCGGCCTTTTACCCAAGACATTTTGAGTAAAAGCGACTTAAAAAAGGTCTTAGAAACGGTCTTAGATTTTGATTTCCCTGTGGTACCCCTTTCGGATAGTATAGGGTCTCTTGAATTATTTCATGGCCCTACCCTAGCCTTTAAAGATGTAGGAGCACGATTTATGGCGCAATGCCTCGGTTTGTTTTCTGAAAAAAATCAAGCCCCTGTGACGGTATTGGTAGCTACATCTGGAGATACTGGAGGTGCCGTAGCCAATGGATTTCTAGGCGTAGAAGGGGTAGAAGTTGTGATCTTGTATCCCAGCGGAAAAGTGAGCCCTATACAGGAAAAACAACTCACTACTTTGGGGCAAAATATTAAAGCATTAGAGGTAGATGGTAGCTTTGACGATTGTCAAAAAATGGTAAAAACAGCTTTTTTAGATACTGAAATCACCGATTACAAACAACTCACCTCTGCCAATTCTATAAACGTAGCGAGATGGTTGCCACAAATGCTGTACTACTTCTTAGCCTATAAAACCCTTAAACCGTCTCTAGACAAAAACGGAAAGGAACTTGTTTTCTCTGTACCTTCTGGTAATTTCGGAAACATCTGTGCCGGTATGGTCGCCAGAGAAATGGGACTTCCCGTATCTCATTTTATAGCAGCCACCAATGCCAATAAAGTGGTGCCCAATTTCATGAAAAATGGAACATACAAAGCAGAAAAATCGGTGGCCACTATATCAAACGCTATGGATGTGGGAGATCCTAGCAACTTTGTCAGAATCTTACAGATGCATGAAAATGAACACGGAATTCTTGAAAAAGGGTTCAGTGCCTATAGTTTTACAGACCCACAAACAAAGGAGGCCATGCGTACTATTGAAAAAGAGCACCATTACACTGCAGACCCACACGGAGCGGTGGGGTATTTAGGACTTTTAGAATATCAGAAAAACCATCCCAATACCTATGGCGTATTTTTAGAAACTGCCCATCCTGTGAAGTTTTTAGAAGTGGTAGAAGAAACCCTCGGTAAGACACTGACCATTCCAAAGAAGATTGTAGAGGTATTGTCCAAACAAAAACAAGCCACCAAAATTTCTGATTACCAGGGACTCAAGCGCTTCCTAATGCAAGAATAATTTTTCTACAAATCAAAAGATAGTCCAAATTCAGCAAAATGAAATCCTTGCTTTTCTAGAGCTACACGGCCTTGAAATTCAGCGTTTCGAGCAGGATTACTATGATTTAAATGAATAAAATATACTTTTTGACGCTCTTTTAAAGGCAAAGAACTCAAAAGTGCAGCCGTTTCAGAAACAAAGGGATGTGGCACTTCTGCCATGGGCCTGGGCACTTCTCCATCTAAAAAAAATGTCCCATCTAAAAAGGCGTAATCTACTTGCTCAATAAGTTGTTCAATGGCCACAGTCCATTTAGACCATTTGTCAATATCTGGAATATACAAAGCCGTCTTGTTTTTTCCTTTAATCAAATAACCCACTGTTTCTGAATATTCGTCTCTGTGAGGCACTTTTAAAGGAGTGACTGATAAACTTTGATCTAAAAAAACTACTTGATTTTCTTGTAAAGGCTTTAGCGTAATATTTTTCAAAGACACCAATTGACTCCAAGGACCGTTTTGACTTAAAAAAGAAGTCATTTTAGGCATGGCATAAACCAATGTTTCAGAAGCGTTATAAGCCTCTCTTCCAAAATGCATGAGCCCTGTATAATGTCCCATATGTGCATGGGTAAGAAAAACAGCCAATTCATTATGGCCGGAGACCTCTCTCAAATAATTAGTTTGTGACACAACATCTGGTGTAGCGTCAAAAATATAAGATTTATGCGCTCCTGCTACCCCTATACTACTGACATAATCATTTGCATTTTCAACTGCACAGCACAACTTTTCACAACCCATATGTGGAGACCCACCATCTTGAAGCGTTCCCAAAACATACAGTTTCTGAGCGAAGATAGACCCCGTAAAAAAGCAAAAACAAATTGCGAGTAGACTCCTAATTTGCATGACTACTCTAGGGTTGGCAAACTAAATGCGTCTAAGGGGCTAGGAAGCTTCATGGCCGCCTCAATAGCCTCCACAGAACGCGGTGCTATATAAGATAGTAAGACAGGTCCTTGGTCTGAAATCAGGATATCGTCTTCTATTCTAACCGCAATACCCCACCACTTTGGATCGCAATCACTACCCTCTGGAATATAAATTCCAGGCTCCACTGTAATGACTGTATTAGCCTTAAAAGGACCGTAAGTACCTTTGTCGTGAACATCTAAACCTAAATAATGCGAGGTGCCGTGTGGAAAGTATTTTCTAGCCTCAGAGGCCTCCTCAATAAGTCCTAGAGACATAAGGCCATCTGCCACCACTTTAGAAGCCGCAGCTCCTGGAGCAGAAAATGGCGCACCTACCACACTAGCAGCTATTCCTGCCTCTTGGGCATTGTACACAATCTCATAAATTGCTTTTTGCTCCGGACTAAATACTCCATTGGCTGGAATGGTTCGGGTGACGTCTGCGGTGTATCCGTGGTATTCAGCACCCAAATCCATTAAGACCAATTCTGCCCCCAGCTCAGGCTTGTTATTTTCTATATAATGTAAAATACAACCGTTGTTTCCACCGCCCACAATAGACGGATACCCCTCGTATTCTGCCCCGTATTTTTTATACACATATTCATGCACTCCTTGCACCTCTGTCTCAGACATTCCTGGGTGCATGGCTTTCATTACTTCCAATTGGCCTACGGCCGATATCTCAATGGCTTTCCTTAAAAGCGCCATTTCTTCTGGCAATTTGGTTTCTCTTAAACCACTCATAATTTGACCAAGGCCTTCCAAATCAAAATTGTATTGATTTATAGCTAAGTTTACAGCTGTTTTAGCGCGGTCCATAATTTTCTGATCCTTGGGTTGTAGGGCAGCATTTAGAAAATCTTTCACCACTGGATCTTCTGCCAAAGAAGCATCTCTACTCATATAGCGTTTTAATTGAGACACCACTTTTTGGGTGTCTTTTTCAGTGGTAGATTGAATGAGGGTGTATACCTGTTGAAGCGACGCATTGTAGTTGGCTGGAAACCCTATTTTGTTTTTAAAAGACTTGACCAGATCAAATAAATCTGCCCCATCTCTGGTGTCTCTGTAATCATTGTTAAAGTTGTAAAACAACACTTTGTCAAACGACTTAAAATCCATATCTAAAGCCGCAAATTCACTGCCATTATATGCAGATTCAAAACCTAAGCTAGCGATGGTTCCCTCTACGCCTAACCTTCTACCATTCCATTGTTCTGCCCTAGCATTACGCTCTTGCACAAAAATTAACTCCTTGTAAGTGTTCCCGTCTGGAGTTGTTTGTGGCGAGGAGAAAATTAAAAGTACCGCATGGGGTTCGTTATAACCCGTGAGGTAATGAAAATCTGGATCTTGGTGGTAGATATAATCTACATCATTGGCCCTATTTCTCACAGGATTAGAAAATAACACCGCTACTGAATTGGCGGGCATTTCTGCCCTGAAAGCATCTCTGCGGCCTTTGTGAAAGTCAGCCGTTAAATAATCTGTAGGAAGTTGCTGTGCCGCAACAAAAAAAGAAACTAAAGAGGCACAAAGAAGAAAATATACTTTCATAATTAGATTTTGAATAAGTTTAAAAGTACTAAAATATGGTGAACTAAAAAAAGGATATTGTTTACCGAAAGGAGTGGTGTATTCTCCGAGAAATAAATACTTTTACAAAAATTATTTGCATGAAAAATACTGCCCTTACTTCCGTACACGAATCGCTTGGTGCCAAAATGGTTCCTTTTGCTGGTTACAATATGCCTGTCTCTTACGAAGGGATTAACGCAGAACACGAAACCGTGAGAAATGGCGTGGGCGTATTTGACGTATCTCATATGGGAGAATTTTTAGTAGAAGGTCCAACAGCTTTTGATCTACTCCAAAAAGTGACCTCTAACGAAGTGGCCAATTTAAAACCAGGAAAAGCACAGTACAGCTGTTTCCCAAATGAAACTGGTGGTATAGTAGACGACCTTATTGTATATATGCTTGCGCCCGAGAAATATTTATTGGTGGTAAACGCCTCCAATATTGACAAAGACTGGGCACATATTAACACCTACAATGAGACTTACAAAGCCCAGCTCAGGAACCTATCAGACGACTATTCCCTTTTAGCCATACAAGGCCCAAAAGCCGTAGAAGCTATGCAGTCGCTCACCGATATTACATTGGCAGACATTCCCTTTTATCATTTTGAGGTAGGTGCTTTTGCGGGTATTGAACAGGTGATTATCTCTGCGACTGGATATACAGGATCCGGAGGCTTTGAGATTTATTGCAAGAATGAAGAAGCGGCACAGCTTTGGGATAAGGTATTTGAAGCAGGCGCTTCTTATGGCATTAAACCTGTTGGTTTAGCGGCCAGAGACACCTTGAGATTAGAGATGGGTTATTGCCTATACGGAAATGATATTAATGACCAAAGCTCTCCGCTAGAAGCTGGATTGGGTTGGATCACTAAATTATCCAAAAATTTTGTAAACGCAGCCGGCCTAGCCGCACAGAAAGAAGCAGGTGTTCAAAGAAAACTGGTAGCTTTTGCGCTTGAAGAAAGGGGTATTCCTAGACATGATTATCCCATTGTAGACGCGCTAGGAAACGAAATAGGAATCGTGACCTCTGGTACAATGTCTCCCTCTCTAGGAATTGGAATTGGCCTGGGGTATGTGTCTATAGACCACAGTAAAGTAGAGAGCGAGATTTTTATTCAGGTCAGAAAAAAAGCCCTTAAAGCCTCAGTGGTAAAACTCCCATTCTACAAGGGTTAACACATATAACAATAGGCTTTTGAAAGCAAAAAAGATTTTTATTTTTGGAGCCAGTGGTTTTATTGGAGGGCTTCTCTTTAGAGAATTCAACAGATTTTATAATACTTTAGGCACCTATTGCACCCAAGAAAATACCTATAGGAAAAATCAGAAATTCACTTCCTTTAATGTAGCTGAGGATTCTGCCTATGAGCTGTTAGCTTCTGTTGCGCCCACGGTAGTTATTTCTGTGATTAGAGGCCCTTTTGACGTGCTCATTACCATGCATAGGCATTTGACTCAATACGCCAACGACTATGGCTGTAAGCTGGTGTTTCTCTCCTCAGCAAATGTATTTGACGCCTATAGCAAGTATCCTTCTTACGAATTTGACAAAACACTTTCTGAAAGTGTCTATGGCAGGTTTCAGATTAAAATTGAGCACAGCCTTCAAAAACTCCCTAAGGAAAATCTTTTACTCCTCAGAGCACCCATGGTATTTGGTCCTCAATCTCCCAGAGTAAAAGAGATAAAACAACTTATTTTAGATAAGGCCCCTATAGAAGTTTTTCCCAACCTAATCATTAATGTGTCTTGTGGAGAAAAGATTTGTCAGCAAATCTTATTGTTGCTGAATCAAGACGCCTCAGGAATTTACCACTTGGGAAGTTCAGACCTGGTGCCTCACGAGGAATTTATTCAAGAAATTGTACATAAACTACGTATTGGAAACCCAGTATATAAAAGAATTTATACTACCAACGAGAATAGATACTTGGCCGTGTTGGCAAAAGAACACCCCTTAGCTTTGGAGATTACCCATAGTTACAAGGATTGTTTAGAAGCACATTATTAGATTATATTTACAAAAACAACTATTTATGGAAGCACTTACAGAAGCACAGATCACAGAAAAATTAAAGGCATTACCGCATTGGACTTATGCAGACGGCTATCTTATAAGCACTTTTCAGTTTAATGACTTTAAAGAGTGTTTCTCTGCCATGACTAGAATTGCTTTTGAATGCGAGTCTCATGGACATCATCCAGATTGGAGCAATAGATACAACAGGCTGCTCATTAAACTGATCACCCACGATGCTAAGGGGGTGACTCAAAAAGATTTTGACCTAGCTGCAAGCATTGAAGAATGTATGATCAGTAAAGGATAAAAATATTAAATTTGATACTTTAAACAGAAATACATCTACTATGGGAAGAGCTTTTGAATTTAGAAAAGCACGAAAAATGAAACGTTGGTCTGCCATGTCTAAGGCCTTTACCAGAATTGGTAAAGACATTGTTATGGCTGTTAAAGAAGGGGGTCCTGATCCAGATTCCAATTCCAGACTAAGGGCTGTCATTCAAAATGCCAAGTCTGTAAATATGCCTAAGGACAATGTAGAGCGTGCCATAAAAAGAGCTTCTGATAAAAGTTTGGGCGATTATAAAGAGGTTTTATTTGAGGGCTATGCACCCCACGGGATTGCTATTCTAGTGGAAACGGCCACAGACAACAACACCAGAACAGTAGCCAATATTAGGAGTTACTTTAATAAGTGTAATGGAAATATGGGCACCTCTGGTTCCGTAGAATTTATGTTTGACCATACCTGTAATTTTAGGATTCCAGCAGAGGGAATTGATCCAGAGGAATTAGAATTAGAATTGATAGACTTTGGTGCAGAAGAGGTTTTTGTAGATGAAGAAGACGGTATTTTAATCTATGCGCCATTTGAAAGTTTTGGTGCCATTCAAAAGGAATT
>JAQWTF010000103.1:0-1965 GCA_029242825.1 Flavobacteriaceae bacterium
ACATATGGGGTCCCCCATATTTATGGACAAACAGAAGAAGACGCTTTTAAATCTCTGGGCTATGTCCATGCTCAAGACAGGCTTTGGCAAATGGAAGTACTCAGAAGAATTGGCTCTGGGAGGCTTTCTGAACTCTTCGGATCTGATTTAATAGAAACAGACCGTCTTTTTCTTACTTTAGGGATAGATGCATCTAGTGAAAAGGCTGTAGCTCAATTAGATACATCTAGCCCTGAATATAAACTTTCCTTAGCTTATTTAGAGGGGGTAAATAAATTTGTTACTGACGGAACCACGCCAGTGGAATTCTATTTAACAGGAATGGAAAAAACACTTTTTGAACTAAAGGACATATACAATACCCTTGGCTATATGTCTTTTAGTTTTGCTGTAGCCCAAAGGACAGATCCTCTTTTATCTAATATATACCATACACTTGGCACTGATTATCTCAATGATTTAGAGATTGATTTTGATTCCAATACGGTATCTATTCCTGTTTTTACCGCGGTAGAAGACCAAATAGCAACGCTATTAGAAAAAGTGCCTGCACCACAATTTATTGGTAGTAATGCCTGGGTCATTGGTGCAGAAAAAACCAAAAATGGGGCAGTTATTTTTGCCAACGATCCTCATATTGGCTATGCACAGCCTTCTGTATGGTTTGAAGCACATATTGAGACCCCTCAATATGAAAACTATGGGTATCACTTGGCTGGAATTCCATTTCCTCTTTTGGCGCACAATAGAAAAATGGCCTATGGACTTACCATGTTTGAGAACGACGACATTGATTTTTATCAGACTAAATCCCATATAACAGATACCAATACTTATTTGTATAAAGGGGAGTGGCTCCCATTACAAATACAAGAAAAGCAGATTAAAGTCAAAGATGCCCATCCAGTTACTTTTCAAGTTAAATCTTCCCTTCACGGTCCTTTAATGAACGATGTTATTGATGGCGTGGCATTAGACAAACCTTTAAGTATGTCCTGGGTGTATACCCAAAGACCCAATAAAGTGCTCAATGCACTGTATAGCATATCTCATGCAGCAGACAAGGATTCATTTAAAGCAGCTTTACCCAATATACATGCACCTGGCCTTAATGTGATGTATGGAGATAGCGAAGGAAATATTGCTTGGTGGGCCACAGCGGCACTTTACGAACTTCCATCTGGTACTTCTTCTAAATTTGTTTTAGACGGTTCCACTGCAGCGCAAGAAAAAATAAGCTATACAGATTTTTCTGAAAATCCTATGTCAGAAAACCCCTCTTGGAACTATGTGTATTCTGCCAATAATGCGCCCTTATTCCCCTCGGGAGAAACATACCCTGGCTATTATTTGCCAGAAAACAGGGCCAAGAGAATTGTAACACTTTTAGATCCAAAAGATGATTGGGATAAGTCCAGTGTTTCAAATATGATTTTAGACCACACCTCTTCAGTAAATCCTGAAATTATAGTAGACTTTAATAGGGCTCTAAAAGAGGATTCCTCCTTTTTTGCGTCTTTAGGTGAAGACGAGCAATGGGCTTATAATGATTTACAATCTTGGGAAGGTGATTATCCCGAAGCGACCACAGCAGCTGCTTTATTTCATAAGTGGGAATATTATTTTCTAAAGGCAGTGTTTTTAGATGAGTTAGGAGAAACCCAATTTAAAGCCATTCAATCTACACATTTTTTTAAAAGAGCTATTGCACCTATGGCCAAAAAGGCAGAAAGCATTTGGTTTGACAACATCAATACTGTTGAAATAGAAACTAAAACTGACTTGCTAAAATCTTCTTTTAAAATAGCTTTTAAAGACCTTTCTGATAGTTTTGGAAATGATCCCAAGCAATGGAATTGGGGTAAAATTCACACCGTAGAACACGAACATCCCATAGGAAAAATAGCGGCTTTGAGAAGCTTTTTTAATGTAGGTCCTTTTCCCATCAGCGGATCTAAGGAGGTT
>JAQWTF010000144.1:0-4727 GCA_029242825.1 Flavobacteriaceae bacterium
GAAAATGGTGAAATAACAGCTTCTGAGATGTCAAAATCACTATCCTTAGTTAAAAGTGATAGAATTTCCTTTCTAAATACACTGTTTTGAGTTCCCCCACTAATTGGAGGTGTCTGAATTTGTTCCTTAGTAACCAAAAATAAAGGCCCCATATGAGTGCCTATCACTTCTTTTTTCTCGTTGAGTAAAAAACAGCTTTGAAAATCGTTTTCATCAGAAAAAACCCCTGCCAAACGTTCTACTAATTTATAATTGGTAGGAAGGGTACTCAGTAATGAGTCTGCTATATAAAAATCTTTGTAAAGCCCTATTTCAAAAGGTGCAAGGGACATTTCACCTAAGTGTGAATTTTCTAAAGGCCTAAATGATATGTGGTAATGGGTCTGTGAAATATTATCTTCACTTGGATATACCTGAAATACTGCTATAGCATTATTATTCAGATGGGGTGTTTTAGAAAGCGCATCCTTAATGACACTATCTAAATAATCTGGCGTAAAGGTCATAGGAATAGCAATGCGTAACATGCGCATACTGGCCATTATTTTTAAATAATGTGGCTCCCAAAATAATAGGCGACCATTTTCTATTCTAAGTTCCTCTAGAACAGCATGACCAAAAGAAAGCGCAGTATTGCCTACACCTATAAAACATTCCTGATCTGAGTATAATTTTCCGTTAAAAACAACCATAAAAAAAGCCTTGATGAATCAAGGCCCAAAGATATTATTTTATAAAACAATAGCCCTAAGAAGAGCCAAGTACTTGCTTTAAACTTGAAATTTGATTTTCCCAAAGCATTTTAGATTCATCTACTTCGTCTTCCTCAGCAAAATCTGTTATGAACAAGGAAACATCTGAAGTAATTTCATCTACTATAATTCTCATTTCAAAGAAACTTTCATCTTCTGATTCTGCCCAAACAAATTTCACAAACTCATCTGACTTTCTTTTGACCAGCTTTGCTTGTTCCTCTGACTCATCCCAAATAAAAGTGAATATCTCTCCTCGTGAATTTACATTATCTGCAAACCACTCAGACAATCCAGAGGGTGTAGCTATATATTGAAATAACATCTGTGGTGAAGATTGAATCACAAATTCTATTTCGTATTTAATTTTATCACTCATTTTTGATTTCTAAATTTTGATTGACAATATAAATATTTATAGACGATAAAAAAACTATTGTATTGTAATATTTTTGCGAAGTTTTTTGGAGGGTCAACAAATTAAACTTTATATTTGCAGCCTTTAAAACACGGCGAGGTAGCTCAGTTGGTTAGAGCGTCGGATTCATAACCCGGAGGTCGGGGGATCGTGACCCCCTCTCGCTACAAAATCACCCTAGTTAGCACTAGGGTTTTTTTATGCTTTATATTCAGATATAAAGACTTAACAATGAGCACATTCTTTCCCCAATCATTATATTTGTCTAGCAATCTATATCAATGAAAAACACCATTAGCCACAGAGTAGCAGACTTTCTAAAAGGTTTTCCTCCATTTAATATGTTAAGCATTGAGGTTTTAGAAGATATTGCTGTAGAAATAAACATACAATACCTAGATAAAGATGGGCTAGTATTTAAAGAAGGAGACAGCCCTCATACTAATTTTTATGTAGTGCACAAAGGAGCTGTTGCCTTGCGTAAAGCGCCTCAAAACGAAATGGTAGACCTCTGTGATGAGGGAGATATTTTTGGCTTGAGACCATTAATGGCTCAAGAGAATTACAAAATGGAGGCCAAAGCCTATGAGGAAACCATTTTGTACTGTATTCCCATTGAAGTTTTTAAGCCTTATGCCTTAAAAAACAAATCCATTGGAAATTTCTTATTGGAGAGTTTCGCTTCTAATACTAGAAATCCTTATGCCAAAAAGCATAGAGGAACACTTTATGGAGAGACTAGTGGAGAGGAAAACGAAGCAATAGTACCCTTGTTTGACGTGCAACAGGTTCGATGGTCTAAAAACATCATCAGTTGCGAAACAAGTACAGCTATAACAGAACTAGCGAATGCTATGAAGTTAAATAAGATTGGTGCTATACTGGTTTTAAAAAACAAACTACCCATTGGTATTATCACTGATAAAGACTTGAGAAATAAAATTGGTACTGGAGAAATTCCAATCAGTGGAACTGCAATAGAAATAATGAGTAGCCCTGTAATAACTTATGGCGAAGAACTTACCGTAACCCAAGCACAAATGGGCATGATGGCATCTGGAGTAAGTCATTTATGCATCACAAAAGATGGGACACCTCACACAAAAGCGGTGGGTATAGTTTCTAAACACGACATCATGCTTTCTGTTGGAAATAACCCATCTGTTTTAATAAAAGCCATTCAAAGGGCTACCAAAACAAAAGAGATCAAAAGAATTAGATTGAGTATTATGAAATTACTCAGGGGGTATTTGCAACAAGGAATTCCTATGACCATTACCTCAAAAATAATTTCAGAACTCAACAATGCATGTACCAAACAAGTGATTGAACTGAATTTAAAAAAAATGGAGACCTCTCCACCCTGCTCTTTTGTCTGGCTGGCTATTGGTAGTCAAGGAAGAAATGAACAATTGCTTCAAACAGATCAGGATAACGCTATTATTTTTGAAAATGAAAGCACTGGAGACGGAGCACCCCATAAAGCCTACTTCCTTGAATTGGCTCAGAAAATCAACAAAGGATTAATGAAAATTGGCTACGAATACTGTCCTGCAGACATGATGGCTTCTAATCCCAAATGGTGTTTGGACCTTGATAGTTGGAAGAAAAATGTAAGTTATTGGATTAGTAATCCTGGAAAAAATGAAGTGCTGCTCTCTTCAATCTTTTTTGACTTTAATGCTGTATATGGTAACAACAAACTTGCTGATGAATTGTCAGATGTTATTTTCGAAACGCTCAAGAAATTTCCAGTATTTACTACTCATTTAGCAAGCGGCGCACTACAAAGCCCACCCCCATCTGGTTTTTTTAGGTCTTTTCTTGTAGAGCATGACGGCGCAAATAAAGACAATTTTGATCTGAAGAGAAGAGCTCTTATGCCGCTTACAGATGCTGCAAGGGTACTGGTTTTATCTCATTTTGTAAAAGGAATTAACAACACAGCTGCTCGTTTTGAAAAGTTAGCAACACTAGAGCCCAATAATAAAGAATTGTACCTCTCTTGCTCTTATGCCACCAAAGCATTGCTTAAGTTTAGAACAAAACAAGGCATTCTTCATCACGATTCGGGACGCTATTTGGATCTAAATACACTGAGCAAAGAAGAGCGTGTAAAATTAAAAAGAACCTTTAAAACAATTAAAGAAATCCAAGAACTCATTAATATTAGATTTAAAGTATCCCAATTGTTGTGATCTTCTCTTTTTTCAAAAATACACGAACCAAATCAACCACAAATCATCCCCAATTTTGGGTAGATTATGAGGCCCTATTTTCTAAGGATCAAAACATAGATAGTAAAAGTAAATTTATCGTTTTAGATACTGAAACTACTGGATTTGACTATGAAAACGACAGAATACTGTGCATTGGCGCGGTCATATTAGAAAAAGGTCACATTGCGGTAAAGAAAAGTTTTGAGGTGTATTTAATACAAGAACACTACAACAGTGACAGTACGCCCATTCATGGAATTTTAAAAGAAGAAAAGAAAGACAAGGCTACAGAAATTGAGGCTTTGAAAAACTTTTTAAGTTATATAGGAAATGCCCCTATAATAGCCCATCACACTATGTTTGACGTTAATATGATCAACAAAGCCTTAGACAGGAATGGACTACCTCCTTTAAAAAACAAGCTTTTAGATACCGTAGTACTGTATAAAAAAAGCCTGTTAAGAAGTCCGCTAATAGAGCGAAAAGATCATTATAGCTTAGACGAATTAGCAGACAAATTCAATATCTCAAAAAAAGACCGCCATACCGCCCTAGGAGATGCCTATATCACTGCCCTGTTATTCCTTAAAATTTTCAAAAAACTAAAAGAGAAAACAGGACAAGTGAGCTTTAAAAGGCTTTTCATTCATTGAATCAATGGTGTAGAAAAAATGATTTATACACTTTTGATTAAAGGGCCTCTTTCATTATTTCTGCTACCACCTCAGGATTTAATAAAGTAGAGGTGTCCCCTAAATTAGAGGTGTCTTTAGAAGCTATTTTCCTGAGTATTCTTCTCATAATCTTACCACTTCTGGTTTTGGGAAGTCCAGATACAAATTGAATCTTATCTAACTTAGCAATAGGTCCTATATGCTCAGTGATGACCTGATTAATCTCTTTCCTCAAGTTATTACGATCTCTTCCCTCTCCTGTTTCTTTTAAAATAACATAACCGTAGAGCGCATTTCCTTTAATGTCATGAGGAAATCCTACAATAGCAGATTCTGCTACCGCTGGGTGTTCATTGATACTGTCTTCTATGGGGGCTGTTCCTAAATTGTGACCAGATACGATAATCACGTCGTCTACCCTACCAGTAATTCTATAATAGCCTACCTCATCCCTAAGTGCTCCATCTCCAGTAAAATACATGCCTTTAAAGGCAGAAAAATAAGTGTCCTTGTAGCGCTGGTGATCTCCCCAAATAGTTCTTGCAATAGAAGGCCATGGGAATTTTATACACAGTCTGCCATCTACCTGATTCCCTTTAATTTCTTCTCCGTTTTCATCCATTAATGCCGGCTGTATACCAGGCATTGGAAGGGTGGCATAGGT
>JAQWTF010000150.1:0-6168 GCA_029242825.1 Flavobacteriaceae bacterium
TGGCTGAGGTCCAAAGTAGTCCTTTGGCCATTGGGGTAGTGGTCCTCTAAATTAAAGGTTTCTAGGGTGCTGTTGGCTACCCTATTTTCAATAGGAAAGTCTTCTGATTCCATGATTTTTGCGCTTTTGGCCTTTAGGCCCGTGCTTTATAGCATACCAAGCTCTAGCTTGGCTGCTTCACTCATGAGCTCTTGGGTCCATGGTGGGTCAAAGGTAATTTCTACTTCTGCGTCTTTTACCGCGTCTATAGATTTCACTTTCTCTTCCACTTCTACCGGAAGGGTTTCTGCCACAGGGCAGTTGGGGGAGGTGAGGGTCATGAGGATCTTGACCTCGTTTTCTTCGTTTACCAGGACGTCGTAGATAAGTCCTAATTCGTATATGTCTACCGGAATTTCAGGGTCGTAAATGGTTTTGATCACCCCTACAATTTGTTCTCCTAATGCCAAATCTTTTGATTCTTCCATAGCTGCTTTTTTTTAGGCGTCTTTTACCTGCGTTTGATACGCCACGGCGTATAATTTTATTTGTTTGATCATGCTCACCAGTCCGTTGGCTCTTGTGGCAGATAAGTGTTCTTTAAGGCCAATCTCATCTATAAAATCCGTACTGGCGTCTAATATGTCCATGGGTTTTTGATTGGAGAAGGCGCGTATGAGTATAGCAATAATGCCTTTGGTAATAATCGCGTCAGAGTCTGCAGTAAATACCAATCTGTTGTCTTCTAGCGCCGCATGAACCCACACCTTAGACTGACATCCTTTAATAATATGGTCGTCATTTTTAAACTCGGGGGCTATGAGTGGCAAGGATTTCCCTAAGGAGATCATATGCTCATAACGCTGCATCCAATCTTCAAAAAAGGCAAATTCTTCTACAATCTCGTCTTGAATGTCTTTGATAGAATCTAACATAACATATCTTTTGCTTTTTGAACCCCTGCTACCAGGCGGTCTATTTCTTCAAAGGTATTGTAAAAACTAAAACTCGCGCGAACCGTTCCCGGGATGCTGTAATAATCCATGATGGGTTGGGCGCAGTGGTGTCCGGTTCTTACGGCTATACCCATCTGGTCTAAAATGCTCCCAATGTCATAAGGGTGCAGCCCTTTAATGTTAAAAGAGATTACGGCCGTCTTTTCTGCAGCAGTCCCGTATATTTCTAGGCCTTCAATGCCTAGCAATGCTTTGGTGGCATACACCAACAATTCTTGCTCGTAGGCGGCTATCTTGTCAAATCCAATGCTGTGCATATAATCTAATGCAGCGCCAAAGGCAATCCCTCCAGAAATATTAGGGGTCCCAGCTTCAAATTTATGGGGCAGTCCGGCATAGGTGGTTTTTTCAAAACTTACCGTAGCAATCATTTCTCCACCACCTTGGTAAGGGGGTAACTTTTCTAGCCATGCTTCTTTTCCATAGAGCATTCCTACTCCGGTAGGACCGCAAATTTTATGGGCAGAGGCCACATAGAAATCTAGGTCTAAGGCCTGCACATCTGCTTGAATATGGGGGGCGGCTTGCGCGCCGTCTATTAGGACGGCCGCACCCACTGCGTGGGCCGCGCCAATGATTTCTTTAATAGGATTTACCGTGCCCAATGCATTGGAGACATGGTTGCAAAACACCAGTTTAGTAGCGGGACAAATCATGGCGTGAAAAGCCGCCATGTCCAGCGTTCCATCTATTAACATAGGAATGACCTTGAGCACTGCCCCTGTTTTTTCAGCGGCCATTTGCCAAGGCACAATGTTAGAGTGGTGTTCTAAGGCAGAGACCAATAGTTCATCGCCCTTTTTTAAAAGGGCCTCAAAACCGCTGGCCACAATATTAATACTGTGGGTGGTACCCGCCGTGAGAATGACCTCATAGGCATGGGCTGCATTAAAGTGTTTTTGCACTTTAATTCTGGCCTGTTCATAAGCGTCTGTGGCTTCCTGAGACAGGCTGTGCACTCCACGGTGAATATTCGCGTTGTAGTGACTGTAGTAATGGGTAATGGCCTCAATGACCGCTAGAGGCGTCTGAGAGGTAGCGGCATTGTCCAAATACACCAAGTCTTGCCCATGTACTTTTCTAGAAAGAATGGGGAAGTCTTTTCTAATGGCTGCAACGTCTAATGTAGGCATGTTTTTATAGTTCAAATCCAAGGTTTACCCCTAATTTTTCTGCGATTAAGGCGTTCACTCTTTTCTTGAGTTCTGGAATACGCACACTTTCTAACACATTGTTCGCAAAGGCATACATGAGTAGTGCCTGAGCTTCTTTTTTTCCAATTCCCCTAGACTGCAAGTAAAACAAGGCGTCATGGTCTAATTGACCAATGGTACAGCCGTGAGAACACTTTACGTCGTCTGCAAAAATTTCCAGTTGCGGCTTGGTGTTTATGCTGGACTTGTCCGAGATGAGCAGGTTGTTGTTTTGTTGGAATGCGTTGGTTTTTTGCGCCAAGCGATCCACCATAATTTTACCGTTAAAAACGCCGGTACTATTGCCGTCGTAAATTCCTTTGTAATCTTGGTGGCTCTCACAGTTCGGTTGAATGTGGTGCACTAAGGTATGGTGGTCTACATGTTGTCCGTCTCCAATAATGGTCACCCCCTTCATGGTGGAGTCTATACGCTCCCCATTTTGGTAGAAATTTAAATTGTTTCTGGTCATTTTACCCCCAAAAGAGAAGGTGTGTAGTTTCACTACGGAATGATCGTGCTGGTCTATGTAGGTGTTGTCTACCAGACTGGCGGTATTGTTGTCATTTTGAACCTTATAAAAGTCTACTAGGGCACTTTTGGCTGCAAAGATCTCTGTAACGGCATTGGTAAACACTGCATTTTCACTGAGTGACTGATGACGCTCTAAGATTTGCACCTCCGCATTTTCTTCTACCACCACTAAGTTTCTAGGTTGTAGTAAGAGGGCTTGCTCTCTACCCGTAGCAAAGTGAATAATTTCAATAGGCTTCATAGCCTGGGTATTCTTGGGAATACGGATGTAGGCGCCTTCTTTACTAAAGGCCGTATTGAGAGCGGTGAGGTTTTCTTCTTTGGAAGCTACCTTGTTAAAATAAGCCTCAATAATAGGCTTGTACATGTCTTTTGTGAGGGCTGCAGACATGAGACAAACATCTATGCCTTGGTGGGTGGTCTCCGATAAAAAAGAACTGTATACCCCGTCTACAAAGACAATTTTATAGGTGTCTACCTCGTGTAAAAAGTATTTTTTAACATCCTTATATTCTAGAGTGGCTGCTTCCTTTGGAAAAATACTAAAGTCTAATCTCTCTAAAGATTTTAGGGAAGTGTACTTCCAGGCCTCCATTTTTTTGGTAGGAAAGCCTTGATTTTCAAAAACTTTAATGGCAGCAGAGCGAACATCATGCACCGGGTGGTCTAAGTCCACCTGGTTTTCAAAGGCCATAAAGGCGTTTACTAGTTTGTCTTTTAGTTCCATCTATAGCGCCATTTCTTGTTTGATCCAGTCGTATCCTTTTTCTTCCAATTCAAGGGCCAAACTCGCGTCTCCAGATTTTACAATCTTACCGTCGTATAATACGTGTACAAAGTCTGGTACTATATAGTCTAACAAACGCTGATAGTGGGTAATGACCACCACCGCATTGTCTTTAGAGCGTAATTTATTGACCCCACCAGCTACAATTCTAAGGGCGTCAATGTCCAATCCAGAATCGGTTTCATCTAGTATAGCTACTTTGGGTTCCAACATGGCCATTTGGAAAATTTCGTTACGCTTTTTCTCTCCTCCAGAGAAGCCTTCATTGAGGGATCTCGATAAGAATTTGCGGTCTATTTCTAACAATTCCGCCTTTTCCTTGATCATTTTAAGCATTTCATTGGCAGGCATGTCTTCCTGGCCTCTGGCTTTGCGAGATTCATTAATGGCGGTTTTCATAAAGTTGGTTACCGTCACTCCTGGAATTTCTACAGGGTATTGAAAAGATAAGAAAATTCCTTTATGAGCGCGTTCTTCAGGAGCATCGTCTGCCAAGTCTTGGCCTTCTAACAATACTTCTCCTTTGGTCACTTCAAATTCATCTTTTCCAGCAACTACGGAAGCCAAAGTACTTTTACCGGCACCGTTAGGACCCATAATCGCGTGAACTTCTCCAGGTTTTACCACAAGGTTAATGCCCTTTAATATCTCTTTGTTGTCTACACTTGCGTGTAAGTTCTTAATCTCTAACATTTTTTTTATTCTATAGGGTGGTGGCGCAGTGCTTATCCTACTGAGCCTTCTAAACTAATTTCTAATAATTTTTGTGCTTCTACCGCAAATTCCATTGGCAGCTTATTTAAAACCTCTTTACTAAAGCCGTTTACGATTAAGGCAATGGCTTTTTCAGTGTCTATACCGCGTTGGTTGCAATAGAATATTTGGTCTTCTCCAATTTTAGAAGTGGTGGCTTCGTGCTCAATTTGGGCGGTTTTGTTTTTGGCCTCAATATAAGGGAACGTATGGGCCCCACATTGGTCTCCCATGAGTAGGGAGTCGCATTGAGAGAAGTTTCTAGCGTTTTTTGCTCGGGGTCCTACCTGCACCAATCCACGGTATGAATTCTGAGATTTACCCGCAGAAATACCCTTAGAAATAATGGTGCTTCTGGTGTTCTTTCCAAGATGTATCATTTTAGTACCCGTGTCTGCTTGTTGGAAATTATTGGTGACCGCAATGGAGTAAAATTCTCCAATAGAGTGGTCTCCTTTCAAGACGCAAGACGGATATTTCCAAGTCACTGCAGAACCTGTTTCTACCTGTGTCCAAGAAATTTTAGCGTGGTTTTCGCAAATACCCCTCTTGGTCACAAAATTGTACACCCCCCCTTTTCCTTCCTTGTCTCCAGGGAACCAGTTTTGAACGGTGGAGTATTTTATCTCTGCATGGTCTAAAGCTACTAGCTCTACTACGGCAGCATGTAATTGATTTTCATCTCTAGAGGGCGCCGTACATCCTTCTAAGTAACTCACATAAGATCCCTCATCTGCAATCACTAGCGTACGCTCGAATTGTCCAGTACCTGCCTGGTTAATTCTAAAGTAGGTAGAGAGTTCCATAGGGCAACGAACGCCTTTTGGAATATAACAGAAAGACCCATCTGAGAATACTGCAGAGTTTAGGGCGGCGTAGTAGTTGTCTTTTTGCGGCACAACAGAGCCAATATATTTTTGAACCAATTCAGGATGCTCTTTAATAGCCTCTGAAATAGAGCAGAAAATAATCCCTTTTTCTGCCAGGGTCTTTTTAAAGGTAGTAGCCACAGAAACCGAGTCCATGACAATGTCTACCGCTACCCCAGCCAATTTCTTTTGCTCGTCTAGAGAGATACCCAAACGCTTAAAAGTGTCTAACAACTCAGGATCTACCTCGTCAATAGAATCGTATTTGGGTTTTTTATTGGGCGCAGAATAATAAGAGATGGCCTGAAAATCTGGCTTGGTGTAATGCACATTGGCCCATTCCGGTTCTTCCATGTCTAACCATGACCTGTAGGCGTCTAAACGCCACTGAGTCATCCATTCTGGTTCTTCTTTTTTCTTGGAGATGGCTACGACAATTTCTTCGCTAAGCCCTATAGGAAAAGTATCGGATTCTATGTCTGTATAAAAGCCGTACTCATACTCCTTGGTCTCCAGTTCTTTCTTTAATTCTTCTTCCGTGTATGCCATTTTCTTTTTTTTAGGGAGTTGGTTACAGAGAGAAACTCTCTCCACAACCACAGGTGCGTTGGGCGTTGGGGTTGTTAAACACAAACCCTTTGCCGTTTAGGCCACCTGAATACTCAAGGACGGTACCTACCAAATACAAAAAACTCTTTTTGTCTACTAGGATGCGCACCTCGTTGTCTTCAAATACTTTGTCTGTTTCGCCCGCAGAATTATCAAACGTAAGTGCATAAGAGAGGCCACTACAGCCGCCACTTTTAACCCCTACTCTAACAAAATCTGCCTGGGCATTAAAGCCTTCTTCCTCCATGAGGGACATGACTTTTTTCTTTGCTGTTTCAGATACACTGATCATTCTTAGATAGATTAATTCTAAATTAGACACAAATATACGTAAAGATTGTATTTTTGCGGCATGTTAGAAGCAAAAAACCCTCAGAAGACTGACCTAGAAAAACTAGGGGAGTTTGGACTTATTGACCATTTAACCA
>JAQWTF010000013.1:0-5021 GCA_029242825.1 Flavobacteriaceae bacterium
ATCAAACCTTGGCTCAATTGTTGGGTCTTTTTTTTAAACAACCAAGAAATCCATTTATAAGGTTCGGAAATGGGTCTTTTAATTAGAATAACTTCTTTGGGTAAATCTTCTGTCAAAGACTGATCTACAATAGGGTATTGCGGGTTTTCAGGAACATAAACTACTGGAGTTATACCAAATGAAGGCAAATGTCTTACAAAATGAAACCACCGTTGCACCCCTGGTCCTCCAGCTGGAGGCCAATAATAGGCTATCAACAATACCTTAGAATTGGCATTGATGTTTATTTGGTTGTTCCTCTTTTCTTCCATTGGGTTGATCCTTAAACAATCAGTAGCTATTGAATAGACTTTGCTTTAATTCCAAAATAAATGCCTAGTCCAACTATGAGTATAAATACAACATAGCTTGAAAGGGCTATTCTACTGCTCTTGTAAACTACTTCAGGCTTATAGTCAAAAACAATTTTATGTGAACCTTCAGGCACCTCAATACCCCTTAAAGCATAGTTCACTTTTTTTATGGGCACCAATTCCCCATCTACACTTGCTGTCCAACCAGATGGATAGTGCATTTCCGAAAAAACAGCAAAGCCTCTATCCGAATGATTGGATTGGTAAATCATTCGATTAGGACTGTAGGAGATTAAATCAATAGACGGTATTATTTCTTGATCATTTAATGAATTATTAGGTGAATTATCCTCTTTTGAAGGGCCTATAATATAGGCTCCACTAGTAGTATTGGACTGAATTAAACCATTTTCTTTAAAAATTTCTACATCACTCAAAAGCAAGCTTGCCTGAGATTTTGTATTTAATTCATTGAGTCCTTGCAACCAATCGTTGTGGTCTTTAGCACCCACCAATTCTTTTACAAACCAAGCATTCCCATTAGCATTTTGATTAATGGCCAAACTTGGGGTGCCGGTTTCAGAAGGCTGGATAACGTACTTTACATTTAACATGTGTAAAATTTCCAAATGACTTTGGTAAATATGAAATTCAAATAGGTCTTCTATTGCTCTAGGCTTGGCCGCATGGTAACCCCCTATTGATTTATGGAAATAGGAAGTTCTAGCCCCGTTAATACCCTCTGACATGTCATAAACACGGTAAATAGTCGTGTCTTTTAAGATCTCTTTGTCTATGGCATTAGCTGTAAATGGCTGAGTCACTTTTGCTGCAGAAACAAAATTATCTGCGTTTACATAGCGCTTGGCTACACCAATTAGATCTATGAGAATAACAATACTAACTAAAGCTAGTATTTTGAGTAGACGCCACTGCTTTTTAATTCCCCACCATAAACCACCGAGGAGTATTGAAAGTAACAGAAAAGATCGTATTAGGTCTGACCTTAAGGCAAAAGCCCGGTCATTTTGAATGACCTCTAAAAGTGCATCGCCATACATGGCGGCTAATTGAGCATCTGAGTTCCCTTGATAATCTAGTATAAAACTCACTCCAAATATAAGTGTTAATAGTACCGCAAAAACAGCTGCCGCGAGTCTGATCGCTTTTAATTTATCTAATTCCTTTAGGTCTTTTTTTACCAATAAGTAGTTCAAACCAATACTAGCTAAAGCAGGCACACATAGTGCCACAATTACTTGAATGGATGAAACTGCTCTAAATTTGTCATACAAAGGGAAATAATCAATCATTAGATCCGTGAGTGGCATAAAAAACTTACCCCAAGAAAGCATGAGGGTGAATATTGCCCCAATTAAAAAAACCCAACGCAGCTTATTTTTATACAATAAAAAACCAATGAAAAATAAGGCAACAATACTAATACCTAAGTAAGCAGGACCAGATGTCGGGGGCTGTGGACCCCAATACAGCGGTAGATTACTAGAAAAATCCAATGCATTATTAGCAGAGACACCCTGGGCTATTAAAAATTCATAGGTATTTGACTCTTTTCCTAGTGATTCTTTAAATGAGCCCCCTGTAAGTCTTGGAACCATTAAGTTTAGTGACTCTAAAGGACCATAGGAATAATAGGTTATATAGTCTTTATCCAGTCCTGAACTAGGGCCTTTCAGGCTACCATCTGGTGCAATTGTCACTGGAGAGGGTCCTCTAGTACTCCAATCTGCATATTCCTTCGTAGAGAGTAACATGGAGGCATTCATCCCAATACCAAGCAGTACTGCAAAGAGTAATATGCCCACTGTTTTAAAAAATGATTTGAGCTGTTTTTCTTTAAAAGCAAACCATAAGAAAACAATTCCTAAAATGAGCACCAACAGCATAAAGTAAAAAGTCATTTGTACATGGTTGGCTACAATTTCTAAACCCATAGCAAGGGCTGTTACACCAAATCCCAACCAATATTTTTTATCAAATGCCCATAAAATACCAGCCAAAACCATGGGCATATAACCCAAAGCATGGGCTTTGGCGTTGTGCCCTACTCCTAATATTATGATAAAATACGTGGAAAAACCATAAGCTAAAGCGCCTAACACAGCGATCCTGTAGTCAATTTTAAGGCTACAGAGCAGCAAATAAAAACCTAAAAAGTACACGAATAAATAATCTGCCGGACGGGGAAGAAAACGAATTGCCCTGTCTAGGGATTTTATTAAATTATTAGGAAATTGCGCCCCTAATTGAAAGGTAGGCATACCCCCAAAAGCACTGTTGGTCCAATAAGGCTCCGCTCCATTTTGTGACCTAAAGTCATTTTGCTCTTTAGCCATTCCTGTGTATTGAACTATATCTGATTGTTCAATTTGTTTGTCTTGCAACACAGGATAAAAAAAAGAAACAGAAACAACTGCAAAAAGGAAAAGCACCCCAAACCCTTTTAAGATGCTGTATAATATGGCTTTGTCAATAAAATTATTCATGCCCTAAGTTATTCAATTTCTTCAAAATCTATATACTCCCCAACAGGTGTTTTTTCTTTGGCAATAGGGGGCTTTTTTGAAGTATCCTGCTGCTGTGCTGCTCCTTGATTTTCTGTAAAACCAGTGAAAGAATCATTCATTTTTTTCTGTAATCTTTTTAAGGCAAATGCCATGATTTTAGGGGCAAATAATCTCAAAAGCCATTTAAAAACATAAAACCCCAACAGTATATAGAGAAGTGTACTTAAAAAACCCATTATCTTTATTAAATTTATCCAAAAATACAATTCTACAACTGCACAAAAGCTTGTGTGGGATTAAAATAATCTTAAAATGCATAAAAAACCCATATTTCAAAGCCCATCAATACTTAAAATGAGCTTATTTACCCTTGGGTTCCTATTCAGTTTTTGTGGTTTTTCACAGTACACAGATATTATAAACTCCAACAATCCAGGAAATAGTACAGGAGCGTATAGTGTGGGTAAAAGGGTGTATCAGATAGAAAGTGGTTTTAGTGTAGATCGGTTAAGAGGTGAAACCTTTGAATCCGAATCCCTTTTTAATAATGGAAACTTGGCCTTGAGAGTGGGGTTATTTTCAGAGGCCTTAGAACTTATATACGAGGGATCCTACACTATGGAGTTTTCTACCAGCCCAATTCCAGGAGGTAAAATTGGTATTGATCAAGGATTCACCTCAAATAGAATTGGTGCAAAAATCATGTTGTTCGATCCATTTAAAAATCCTGAAAATAGACCCATTAATGTGTATAGTTGGAAAAAGAACAACGGATTTAGGTGGCGAAATATCTTACCTGCTGTAGCCCTTTATGCTGGGGCAAACATAAGTCTAGAACAAAGTCTATACTTGAAGGACAATCCCTCTATAGTACCTAGGATTATGGTTGTTACTCAAAGCCATTTAACCCCAAAAATGGTGCTCATACTCAATTGGATTTACGACTTTATTGGCTCGGAATCTTTAGAAGAAAAAACAGTCCTAGCGTCACTTTCCTATGCTATTAAAAGAAAATGGAGTGTATTTGTAGAGGGTCAATACAGTATATTTAACAACTCAGAAGAGCAAATTATCCGGACAGGCGGTGCTTTCTTGTTTAGAAAGAACCTCCAATTTGATCTTTATACCGGAATAAACTTTCAAAATGAACCCTCTAGGGAAATCATTGGGCTTGGATTTTCTTACAGGTTAGACAGGCATTAACACCAAAAGATTCCAAAAATTAATTCAAAAATGATACATGATAGAAATTAGAGAAGCTATTGGAAAGAAAGGAATCAAAGACTTTGTTTGTTTTCCATTCTCTTTATACAAAGACAATCCGTATTGGGTGCCGCCTATTATCAAGGATGAAATGGAGGTTTTTGATCCTTTAATTAACCCTGTTTTTAAAACCGCTCAAGCACGTTTTTTTTTAGCTTATATGGATGGTGAAATTGTAGGCAGGGTAGCGGCTATGATCAACTGGGTTGAGGTGAATGAGCAAAAAATAAAGAAAATGCGCTTTGGTTGGATGGATTTCATCGACAACAAAGAAGTCTCTAAAGCACTCATCGAAAAAGTTGCCGCGATTGGCCGTGAACACGAATTAACCTATATGGAGGGTCCAGTAGGTTTTTCTAACCTAGACAAGGTTGGTTGTCTTATTGAGGGTTTTGATCATATAGGGACCATGATTACTTGGTATAACCACCCGTATTACGCAGCACATTTTGAATCATTAGGATTTGTCAAGGAAAAGGAATATATGGAAAATATCTTTCCATTTAGCAATATAGATCCAAGCCTTTTTAATAAGGCGCAGGAACTCATCAAGAGACGTTATAAGCTCAGAGCGCTTAATTTTACCAAGACCAAAGACATTTTACCTTACGCAGATAAAATGTTCGATTTATTTAATGAAAGCTATGCAAATTTGTCTTCATTTGTACCAATCACAGAGGTGCAAAAGTCGTTTTTCACTAAGAGATACTTGTCTTTCATTAATCCAGAATTCATAAAATTTGTGTTTGATGAGGAAGACAACTTAGTGGCCTTTGCCATTCTAATGCCCTCCTTTTCAAAAGCCTTACAAAAAGCCAATGGACGTTTGTTTCCCTTTGGATTGTTTCACTTACTGAGAGCGAGAAAAAAATCTAAA
>JAQWTF010000015.1:0-52074 GCA_029242825.1 Flavobacteriaceae bacterium
CCTGCAGCATAAGCCGTATTGGAATTGGCGAATCTCAGGGTGTAAAACGAGGCATCTGAAAGGGATTCCCAATGGAGACCACCATCTTTGGAATAGGAGATACCTGTAAAACCAAGGACCACAATGCCTTGTCCCTTGGTACCTGGAACATATTGCACACAACTTTTATAGCCTGGATTCTCGTTCACTGCTTGTAACTTCCATGTCTTACCCCCATCTTTGGTAGTCGCTAGGTTTGCAGAGGCGTCTTTGGGATTCAGAAAACTACCCCCGTAAGCAATCCCTTCTTGGGCATTCCAAAAGTCAATACTGTAAATACCGTAGGCCTCTATAGTATCATTTTTTACAGGGGTGGGAAACACATCCCATTGCTGTCCATAATCTTGGGAATAATAAATATTCCCGGTAGTAGTGGCCATCCATGCCTGAGACCCCAAGGTTTTAATATTGGTGTTGGAGGCCGCAAATGCCCCCTCTCCTGCTTCGCTAACAGGCAATTGATCACAAGGAGTTTTATGCCAGGTCTTTCCACCGTCTGTGGTGCGAATAATAGAAAGACACCCACCTACTGCGTCGCCTACCGCAATGCCTTTTTGCGCGTCAAAAAAAGTCATTGCGTCATAGAAAACACCTACTTCATTTTCAGTGTACACCAATTCCATCTGTCCTTGATCTCCTGTCTTGTACAACATAGCTGGGTTTTCTACAGAGAGCATAAAAAAGTCTTCTGGGGTATGAGCCACTGATCTAAATTCTAAATTGCTTTCTAAAGTACCTTTTAAACGATTCTGTTTCACTTTTAAATCAGGCAAAGAAAGCATCCCAAAAGTTCCTTTATTTGCTGCAAAAACTACATTCCCTTGCATGAGCTCAATGGCTCTGATGGAGAGAGAGTCCATAGTGATTTTTTGAATTTTTACCCCCTTGAATGGTGCTGGAGAAGGGGTTTCATGAGCACATGAAATACAAAATAAAAAGCCCAAAAGGAATAGGATACGTTTCATGAAAAATATTTTAATCAAATATATTAATTAAAAAGTGTCAAATAAGGTAAACTAAGCATAAAGCAATACCTTTGCCAGCAAATTAGACATTGTCCATTTATTTCTCATGAAGCGCATTTAATAGCGCATCTAGCTAATGATTTTCATAAGAAGATGGATTTAAAATAAGAACACCCATGAAACTACACAGAAATTTGGTTTTTGCCGTTGTAGATGCTTTAGGCTTTATTTTCAATGAAGGAGAATATGCAGACAAGGTAGTAGAGAAAGTACTTAAATATGACAAAAGATGGGGTGCCAGAGATAGAGGCTTTATTGCTGAAACCACTTACGATATGGTGAGATGGAAGCGTTTGTATAGTGAAATTGGAGAGATAAAGGCGCCCTATACAAGACCAAAGCTATTTAGGATGTTTGCGGTATGGGCGGTTTTAAAGGGAATACAGTTACCCGATTGGAAGCAAATTGAACCCACTCCAGAAAGAAGAATTAAAGGGAAATTCGACGAACTTTCTAAAATTAGAAAATACCGTGAGTCTGTGCCTGATTGGTTAGACATTCTAGGAGAAAAAGCCCTAGGAGATGCTCTATGGACTAAAGAACTGGCAGCATTGAACGAGCAAGCCAGTGTTATTTTAAGAACAAACACCTTAAAAACCACTAAAGATAGGCTCAGAGATACCCTGACAGAAAATGGTATATATACTGATTCTATCAAAGGTCATTCGCAAGCTTTAAAACTAGAACAAAGGGCCAATGTTTTTAAAACTGATGCTTTTAAAAATGGTTGGTTTGAAGTTCAAGACGCCTCTTCTCAATTGGTGGCAGAAGCTCTAGACGTTAAGCCTGGACAAAGGGTGGTAGATTGTTGTGCTGGAGCAGGTGGAAAGACCCTTCACTTGGCAGCACTAATGGAAAATAAGGGACAACTTATCGCTATGGATATCTATGCCAACAAGCTTAAAGAACTTCAAAGAAGGGCCAAAAGAGCTGGGGCTTTTAATATTGAACCCAGGCATATTAATAGCACCAAAGTCATTAAAAAACTTCATGGAAAAGCAGACCGGGTTCTTATAGACGCACCTTGTAGTGGTTTGGGTGTATTGAGAAGAAATCCAGATGCCAAATGGAAACTTGAAGAGACCTTTTTAGAAAAAATAACAAGCACCCAAAGAGAGATTCTTCAAGACTATAGTAAGATGGTGAAAGATGGGGGTAAAATGGTGTATGCGACTTGTTCTATCCTACCTCAAGAAAATAGTCAACAGGTGGCGCACTTCTTAAAATCTGAGGCTGGAGCCAGCTTCACCCTCACTAGAGAACAAAAAGTGTATGCTTCTAAAAGTGGCTTTGACGGTTTTTATATTGCCTTACTGGAGAAAAAACCGACTGTTGAAGCTTAAAAAGTTATTGTGATTTTCTGTTTAAAAATATCTACATCCTGTTAATAAAAGGGTGGGTTTTTACCACATAAAATCTTAAATTTGCGCTTTATTATCTTTAATAGCGCAACGCTTATGATTCATTTTTTTGGTCACCCCACAGCAACTGTTTACGCCTTGCAAACCAATGGCGAAATTTCTACCCAAGACAGCGAAAAATTATCTTGGTTATTTGGGGGAGCACCCAAGATAAATGCGGCGTCCATAGACGCCTTTTTTATTGGACCTAGAGCGGCTATGATTACCCCATGGAGTACCAATGCTACAGAAATTACTCAAAATATGGGTGTTTCAGGTATTAAACGAATAGAGTCTTTTACCGCTTGCTTAGAAAGCTCGAGTGATTTTGACCCCATGCTTTCTGCAAAGTTCGGACAATTAAATCAAGAAATCTTTAGAGTCACTACACGACCAGAAGCTGTACTAGAAATTGAAGACATTGCCGCTTACAACACCCAAGAAGGTTTGGCACTTTCTGATGAGGAAGTGACATACTTAGAAGGCATTGCTACCAAAATAGAGAGAAAACTAACAGACGCTGAGGTTTTTGGTTTTAGCCAAGTAAACTCCGAACACTGTAGACACAAGATATTCAACGGTGAATTTGTCATTGATGGAGTAACCAAACCCAGTTCGCTATTTAAACTCATCAAAAAAACCACCGCAACCCATCCCAATACGGTTGTGTCTGCCTATAAAGACAATGTGGCCTTTGTAAAAGGTCCTACTATCACTCAGTTTGCCCCGCAAAGAGCAGACATAGCAAGTGAATATAAAGAAAAAGAGGTGTCTTCTGTGCTTTCGCTCAAAGCAGAAACGCACAATTTCCCTACCACAGTAGAACCTTTCAATGGAGCTGCAACTGGATCAGGTGGTGAAATTAGAGACCGTTTGGCTGGAGGAAAAGGTTCTTTACCACTAGCAGGTACTGCGGTATATATGACCCCCTACTCAAGAATACAAGCAGAAAAAGGATTCCAACCAAGCATGCCAGAAAGGCCTTGGTTGTATCAAAACCCTATTGACATACTTATCAAGGCCTCTAACGGAGCCTCTGATTTTGGGAATAAATTTGGGCAACCCCTCATCAATGGTTCTGTGTTGACTTTTGAACACACAGAAGAAGGCAGAAGATTGGGTTATGACAAAGTAATCATGCAAGCGGGAGGTATTGGCTATGGCACACAAAAAGACGCACTAAAAGACACCCCTAAAGAAGGCGATAGAATTGTTATTTTGGGTGGTGACAATTATAGAATTGGCATGGGTGGTGCAGCGGTATCTAGTGCAGACACCGGCGCCTTTGGTGCTGTTATTGAACTAAACGCTATACAGAGATCTAATCCTGAAATGCAAAAAAGAGCTGCCAATGCCATTAGAGGTTTGGTGGAATCTGAAAACAACCCCATTGTCTCTATTCATGACCATGGCGCTGGAGGACACCTCAACTGTCTTTCTGAATTGGTAGAAGATACTGGAGGACACATAGACCTAGATGCACTACCGGTAGGAGACCCTACCCTATCTGCCAAAGAAATAATAGGGAATGAATCTCAAGAACGCATGGGGCTTGTCATAGCAGAAAAAGACCTCAACCTACTCAAAGACATTGCAGAAAGAGAAAGAGCGCCTATTTTCAATGTGGGAGAAGTCAGTGCAGACAAAAGGTTTTCATTTGTTTCCAAAACAACGGGAGAACGCCCCATGGACATGGATTTAGAAGACATGTTTGGCAGTGCACCAAAAACCCAGATGGTAGACAACACCATTTCAAGAAAATACGAGTCTCCCCAATACGAATTAGGAAAATTTCAAGACTATCTAGACCATGTTTTACAACTTGAGGCAGTAGGTTCTAAAGATTGGCTTACCAATAAGGTAGACCGTTGTGTGGGAGGTAGAGTGGCTGTACAACAGTGTGTGGGTCCTTTACAATTACCTCTAAACAATTGTGGGGTTATGGCTTTAGACTTCAAAGGAAAAGAAGGTATTGCTACCGCCATGGGTCATAGCCCAGTAGCGGCGCTCATTAACGCAGCAGCAGGAAGTAGGAATGCCATAACGGAATCTCTGACTAACTTGGTTTGGGCACCCTTAGAAGATAGCATAAAAGCGGTGTCCCTCTCTGCCAATTGGATGTGGCCGTGTAACAATGAAGGAGAAGACGCCAGGCTTTACGAAGCTGTAGAAGCGGTGTCTGACTTTGCTGTTGCACTCGGTATTAATATCCCCACTGGTAAAGATTCACTCTCTATGAAACAACGCTACCCTGATGGAGATGTGGTGGCGCCTGGAACGGTTATAATATCGGCCGCAGGCCACTGTAACAACATAAAACAAGTGGTAGAACCAGTACTCCAAAAGGAAGCCGGTTCGCTCTACTATATTAATTTTTCACAAGACACTTTCCAGTTAGGGGGCTCTTCTTTTGCACAAACCTTAAATAAGATTGGAGCTACCGCGCCAGATGTAAAAGACCCCTCATTTGTGAAAACGGCCTTTAACGTCCTTCAAGAAATGATTGCTAAAGATCAGATAGCGGCAGGTCATGATATTGGGTCTGGTGGTTTAATCACCACTTTATTAGAGATGTGTTTTGCAGATCTTGATTTAGGGGCTTCATTAGACCTCCATGCACTGGGAGAGTCGGATACCATTAAATTATTGTTTGCAGAAAATGCTGGGGTAGTTTTTCAATTAAAAGCCAACGCCAGTACAGACCTCCTAGACAAGGCCGGTATTCAGTACCACCACATTGGTGAAGTGACCCATATACCTACTTTAGAGATTAAAAATGGTAGCGTAGCCATTGGCCTTCCTATAGGCTCTTTAAGAGATACCTGGATGCGCACTTCTGCCTTATTAGATGAAAAGCAAACCGCCAATGGGCGTGGTGTGGCACGTTTTAAAAATTATAAAAATCAACCCCTCCAATACCGTTTCCCTGAAAATTTCAGTGGTACCCTAGATCCTTTCACAGGAACAAGGCCTAAAGCAGCCATCCTGAGAGAAAAAGGGAGTAATTCTGAGAGAGAAATGGCCAATGCCATGTATTTGGCTGGTTTTGATGTGAAAGACATTCACATGACTGACCTCATGAGTGGTAGGGAAACCTTAGAAGACATTCAGTTTATTGGAGCTGTGGGTGGTTTCTCTAACTCAGATGTATTGGGGTCTGCCAAAGGATGGGCCGGCGCTATTAAATACAATGAAAACGCTCGAAAAGCCATTGAAAATTTCTTTAAAAGACCAGACACCTTGTCTGTAGGTATTTGCAATGGGTGTCAGCTCTTTATGGAGCTTGAACTCATTCATCCAGAGCACCATACCCATGGAAAAATGACCTATAACGATTCCAAAAAACACGAGAGTAACTTTACCTCAGTGACCATTGAAGAGAACCATTCCGTAATGCTCTCTAGCTTGGTGGGCACCACACTTGGGGTGTGGATCTCTCATGGGGAAGGAAAATTTCAACTCCCTATGAACCGTGAAGACTACCATGTGGTAGGTACCTACGGTTATGAAGATTATCCAGCCAATCCAAATGGTAGTGATTACAATGTGGCCATGCTGGCCGACGTCACAGGGCGTCACCTGGTGACCATGCCTCATATTGAACGCTCTATATTCCCTTGGAACTGGGCGTATTATCCTAACCAAATGGCGCATGAAGTGTCTCCATGGGTAGCAGCCTTTGTGAATGCTAGAAATTGGATTCTTGAAAAGAAATAAAAATAATAGCTGCTTTCATTTGTAAATTAATGAAAAGAGGGGCTTGCATTTGAAAATATCGCAATCTTTCACTATTTTTCCGACACCAAAAAAAATAGCTATGAAAGACATTACCCGTTTATTTGATTTTCCTTACTATCAATTAAAGGAATACAACTTAGATAAGGCCTTTGTAACCAAGTCTAAGGGAGAATGGGTAGCCACGTCTACACAAGAATTCATAGACCGAGGAAATGCCATTTCTAGGGGACTCATCAAGTTAGGCGTTCAGCCAAATGACAAGATTGCTGTCATTTCTCTGACCAATAGAACAGAGTGGAATATTATGGATTTGGGGGTATTGCAAGTAGGAGCACAAAACGTTCCTATTTACCCCACCATTTCAGAAGAGGACTACGCCTACATACTCAATCATTCAGAAGCCACATATTGTTTTGTTTCTTGTAGTACCGTGTATGCTAAGGTAAAAGCTATTATAGACCAAACATCGCTTAAAGGGGTTTATTGCTTTGATGAATTGTCGGACTGTGAACACTGGTCTGTGGTAGAAAAATTAGGAGAAGACTCGGGGGTTCAAGAAGAAGTAGAAGCTAGAAAAAAAGCAGTTACTCCAGAAATGTTGGCCACCATCATTTATACTTCAGGAACAACAGGAAAGCCTAAAGGGGTTATGCTTTCTCACCACAATGTAGTGAGCAACGCCCTGTATGCTTCTGAGAGAATTCCACTTCCAGGAGGTACCGCAAAGGCACTGAGCTTCTTACCAGTATGCCATATCTATGAAAGGGTTATCATGTACCTATATATGATTAAAGGGGTGAGCATTTACTTTGCGGAATCTATGGAGACTATTTCAGATAACCTAAAAGAACACAAACCTCATGTCATGACCGCTGTTCCTAGATTATTGGAAAAGGTCTACGACAGTATTATAGCCAAGGGAGCAGACTTAAAAGGCATTAAAAAAGCCTTGTTCTTTTGGGCGGTGAATGTTGGATTAGACTATGCGCCTTATGGAGAAAACGGAGCCTGGTACGAGTTTAAATTAAAAATTGCTAGAAAACTTATCTTTAGCAAATGGAAAGCGGCCCTGGGTGGTAACTTATCCGTGATTGCCTCTGGTAGTGCAGCGCTGCAGCCAAGACTCGCAAGAATCTTTAATGCTGCTGAAATGGGTGTGATGGAAGGCTATGGTCTTACAGAAACCTCTCCCGTGGTCACAGTAAACGACATGAGAAACGGACTCTTTAGAATTGGAACTGTTGGAAAACTCATCGCGGAAACAGAGGTTAAAATTGCAGAGGACGGAGAGATTTGTGTGAAAGGCCCTCAAGTCATGATGGGCTATTATAAAGATCCAGAAAAAACAGCTGAAGTCATTATAGATGGATACTTCCATACGGGAGATATAGGAGAGTTTGACGCAGATGGTTTTCTCAGAATTACGGACCGTAAAAAAGAAATGTTTAAAACCTCAGGAGGTAAATACGTAGCCCCACAACTCTTAGAAAATAGATTAAAACAATCTAGATTTGTAGAGCAAGTGATGGTGGTTGGAGAAGGAGAAAAAATGCCAGCCGCATTAATTCAGCCAAACTTTGAGTTTATTAAAGAATGGGCGCAACGCAAGTTTGAGCAATCATTTGCTTCTAATGAAGCCTTGGTTAAAGATACTGTTGTAATAAGCAGGCTTCAAGAAGAAGTAGATGCAGCCAATGAGCAATTTGCCAAATGGGAAAAGGTAAAACAATTTAGGCTCACTCCAGACATTTGGAGTATAGATGCCGGACATGTAACCCCTACCCTTAAATTAAAGAGAAAGGTGATTAAAGAAAAATACATAAATCTTTACGAAGATATTTACAGAGGAAAGTAATAAATAACCTTTTCCAAAAAAACCGCCTCAACCTACTGTTGGGGCTTTTTTTTGCTTAAAAATGATCTATGGATTGTGTGAAATTCTGTTGGTCTAATTAAAACATTTTTGAAAATTTACTATGCATGCATAATATATTTTACTATATTTGGGATAAATAAATCCCCATTTTGAGCAAAGAACAAACCATAGATTACACGCTTAGAACCACTTGGCAAGCTGTGAGCAAGATGTATAATGAAGAGGCCAAAAATTTTGGCACCACTATGACACTTGGGTTTACACTCTTGAGTATTGATCCAAAAACAGGAACTCCCTCAACTGCCCTCGGTCCAAATATGGGTATTGAAGCGACAAGCTTATCTAGAATATTAAAGACCTTAGAGGAAAGAGGTTTTATAGAAAGAAAACCAAACCCTGAAGATGGAAGAGGTGTTTTAATTCACCTTACAACTACTGGACTTGAAAAGAGGAATATCTCTAAGCAAGTGGTCATAAAATTCAATGGAGTGATAGAGAACGCTGTGAGCAAATCTCAGTTAAAGGCGTTTTATGAGGTCACTGATACCATTAATGAGCTTATAGAGAACAAAGAAATTTACCAAACAGAAGAAAACAGTATTAAGGCTTAACATATGAACAAACACATTAAAAAAGTTGCAGTCATTGGATCAGGTATTATGGGAAGCGGTATTGCTTGTCATTTTGCCAACATTGGGATAGAAGTTCTTTTATTAGACATTGTTCCCAATGCCTTGACAGACAAAGAATCTGCCGCAGGCCTAAGTCTATCAGATAAAGTAGTTAGGAATAGACTGGTAAAAGAGGCGCTAGCTGCTTCTTTAAAATCTAAGCCCTCTCCTATTTACGATCAGAAATTTGCCAATAGAATTTCTGTAGGAAATTTAGAAGATGATCTGGCTAAAATTGCTTCTGTAGATTGGATTATTGAAGTAGTTGTGGAACGTTTAGACATTAAAAAGCAAGTATTTGAGGCTATTGAAAAGCACAGAAAACCAGGCACGCTTATTACCTCTAATACTTCTGGTATTCCTATCTCTTTCATGAGTGAGGGACGCTCAGAAGACTTTCAAGCTCATTTCTGTGGCACACACTTTTTTAACCCTGCCCGTTATTTAAAATTATTTGAAATTATTCCAGGCCCAAAGACTAAAAAAGAGGTCTTGGATTTCTTAGAAAATTACGGGGAACAATTTCTTGGTAAAACAGCAGTAGTGGCTAAAGATACTCCAGCTTTTATAGGGAATAGAATCGGTATTTTTAGTATTCAAAGTTTATTCCATACCGTTAAAGCAATGGATATGACTGTAGAGGAGGTAGACAAGCTTACGGGTCCAGTGATTGGAAGACCCAAGTCTGCTACCTTTAGAACAGTAGATGTGGTGGGTTTAGACACTTTGGTACATGTAGCTAATGGAATTAGAGAAAATTGTCCTAATGATGAACAACACGGACTCTTTGCTTTGCCTGATTTTGTAGAAATCCTCATGGAAAACAAATGGTTGGGGAGTAAAACAGGGCAAGGGTTTTACAAAAAAGAAAAGAAAGCAGATGGAAGCTCAGAAATCCTAAGTCTAGACTTAAACACCCTCGAATACCGATCTAAAAAAAGAGCGTCTTTTGCTACCTTAGAAGGCACCAAGACCATTGACAATGTAGCAGATAGGTTCCCTGTATTGGTAGCTGGAAAAGATAAGGCTGGTGATTTTTACAGAAAATCTTTCGGATCGCTCTTTGCCTATGTGTCTCACAGAATCCCTGAAATTTCTGACAGTCTATACAAAATAGACGACGCCATGAAAGCTGGTTTTGGTTGGGAACACGGACCATTCGAAATTTGGGATGCCATTGGTTTGGCCAAAGGAATTGAATTGGCAGAGGCGTCTGGACAAAAAGTGGCCTCTTGGGTACACGATATGGTTGCAGCTGGGAAAACAAGTTTCTATGAAGTAAAGGACGGTGCCACTTATTATTATGAAATATCGGCAAAAGCCTTTGAGAAAAAGCCAGGACAAGACGCCTTTATTATTTTAGACAATATTAGAGAAAAACCCGCTGTGTACAAAAATGCAGGGGTGGTACTTCACGACATTGGAGATGGTATTTTAAACCTGGAGTTCAGATCTAAAATGAATACCATTGGAGGAGAAGTATTACAAGGATTAAATACGGCTGTAGACATTGCTGAAAAGAATTTTCAAGGATTGGTGATTGGAAATCAAGGACCTAATTTTTCTGTAGGGGCCAATATTGGTATGATTTTCATGATGGCGGTAGAACAGGAATACGACGAGTTAAACATGGCTATTAAAATGTTTCAAGATACCATGATGCGAATGCGATACTCCGCTATCCCAACCGTAGCTGCACCTCATGGAATGACCTTTGGAGGTGGCTGTGAATTATCGCTTCATGCAGACAAAGTAGTGGCCGCTGCAGAAACCTATATAGGCTTAGTAGAGTTTGGTATTGGTGTAATCCCTGGTGGTGGTGGAACCAAAGAAATGACTCTAAGGGCTTCAGATACTTTTAAGAAAAATGATGTAGAGCTCAATGTTCTTCAAGAGTATTTCTTAACCATAGGAATGGCCAAAGTAGCCACCTCTGCATACGAAGCCTTCGATACAGGAATTTTACAAAAAGGTAAAGACACTGTGGTGGTGAATAAAGACAGACAAATAGCCACAGCAAAAGCTTACGCCAAGCTCATGGCAGAATCTGGGTATTCACAACCCGCTAAGAGAAATGATATAAAAGTACTTGGAAAGCAAGCACTTGGAATGTTTCTAGTAGGAACAGATGCCATGCAAGCAGGTAAATATATTTCAGAGCACGATCAAAAAATGGCCAACAAATTGGCTTACGTTATGGCAGGTGGAGATCTTTCTGAACCTACTTTAGTCAGCGAACAATATTTATTAGACCTAGAAAGAGAAGCTTTCTTATCTCTTTGTACGGAACGAAAAACCCTAGAGCGTATTCAACACATGCTAAAAGTAGGAAAACCTTTAAGAAACTAATCAGACTTATGAAAACAGCATATATAGTTAAAGCGTATAGAACAGCCGTTGGTAAAGCACCTAAAGGGGTTTTTAGATTTAAAAGACCAGATGAATTGGCCGCAGAAACCTTAGAACATATGTTCAAAGAGCTTCCTGATTTAGACAAAACTAGAATAGACGACGTCATGGTGGGTAACGCCATGCCAGAGGCTGAACAAGGGTTAAATATGGCGAGACTCATTTCATTAATGGGTCTTAAAATTGAAGATGTTCCTGGGGTCACCGTCAATAGGTATTGTGCCTCTGGAATTGAAACCATTGGAATTGCCACCGCAAAAATTCAATCTGGAATGGCAGATTGTATTATTGCTGGGGGCGCAGAGAGTATGAGCTATATTCCTATGGGGGGTTATAAACCTACTCCAGACTACGCACTTGCCAAAGACGGTCATGAAGATTATTATTGGGGAATGGGCTTAACAGCAGAGGCGGTTGCCAATGAATTTAATATCTCTCGAGAAGACCAAGATGCCTTTGCATTTTCTTCTCATGAGAAAGCGCTAAAAGCGCAAGCAGATGGAAAATTCAAGGACCAAATTGTCCCCATTACTATCGAAGAAACCTTTTTAGATGAGGCTGGTAAAAAATCAGTGAAATCCTACACAGTGACCCAAGATGAAGGCCCTAGAAAAGGAACCAATATTGGCGCTTTATCTAAATTGAGACCTGTGTTTGCTGCAGACGGATCGGTAACCGCTGGAAACTCCTCACAGATGAGTGATGGCGCTGCCTTTGTATTGGTAATGAGTGAAGAAATGGTCAAAGAATTAAATTTGGAACCCATTGCTAGAATGGTCAATTATGCAGCGGCAGGAGTACCACCAAGAATTATGGGTATTGGTCCCGTAAAAGCCATTCCAAAAGCATTAAAGCAAGCTGGATTGTCTCAAAATGATATTGAACTCATAGAATTAAATGAAGCTTTTGCCTCTCAATCATTAGCAGTGATTAGAGAATTAGACCTGAATCCAGATATGATCAATGTCAATGGAGGCGCTATTGCCTTAGGACACCCTCTAGGGTGTACCGGCGCAAAACTTTCTGTCCAATTATTTAGTGAAATGAGGGATAGAAAAATGCAGGGTAAATACGGTATGGTGACTATGTGTGTGGGAACAGGACAAGGTGCCGCCGGAATATTTGAATTTTTAAATTAAAACATTAATAAACTTCCTATTATGAGTGCAACAGAACAACATGAATTGTTACGCGGAGGGCAGTTCTTAGTAAAAGAAACCGCTTGTGAAGATGTTTTTACCTTAGAGGACCTAAGCGAAGAACAAAAAATGATGCGTGATAGTACCAAAGAGTTTGTAGACAAAGAGCTATGGGCACATTGGGAAAGATTTGAAAAAAAAGACTACGCCTTCACTGAAGAAACCATGCGTAAAGCAGGTGAAATGGGTCTTTTAGGCGTAGCAGTACCAGAACAATACGGTGGTTTAGGAATGGGGTTTGTATCTACCATGCTGGTATGTGATTACATCTCTGGAGCCACAGGATCTTTTAGTACTGCCTTTGGAGCGCATACTGGAATTGGAACCATGCCCATTACGCTATATGGTACGGAAGCACAAAAGCAAAAATATGTACCCAGATTGGCTTCTGGTGAATGGTTTGGTGCCTACTGCTTAACAGAGCCAGGCGCAGGATCAGATGCAAACTCTGGTAAAACAAAAGCAGTTTTATCTGAAGATGGAAGCCACTACCTTATATCAGGGCAAAAAATGTGGATTTCCAATGCCGGTTTCTGTAATATGTTTATAGTCTTTGCCCGTATAGAAGACGACAAAAATATTACTGGTTTCATTGTAGAAAACGATGCCTCGAATGGAATTAGCATGGGAGATGAAGAGAAGAAATTAGGAATTCACTCCTCTTCTACCCGTCAGGTATTTTTTACAGACACTAAAGTACCGGTAGAAAACATGCTCTCAGAGAGAGGAAATGGTTTTAAAATTGCCATGAATGCACTGAATGTAGGTAGAATAAAATTAGCAGCAGCTTGTTTAGACGCTCAGAGAAGAATTATTAAAGAGGCTGTAAACTATGCCAATGAACGCGTTCAATTTAAGACCCCTATTGTAAATTTTGGGGCTATTAAAACCAAATTGGCTGCCATGGCCACCAATACCTATGCAGATGAATCTGCTTCTTACAGGGCGGCTAAGAATATTGAAGACAGAATTGCCCTTAGAGAAGCCGCAGGAAATACACACCAAGAAGCAGAATTAAAAGGGGTGGAAGAATACGCCATTGAGTGTTCTATCTTAAAAGTAGCAGTTTCTGAAGATGTACAAGCTTGTTCAGATGAGGGGATTCAAATATTTGGTGGAATGGGCTTTAGTGCAGACACTCCTATGGAGTCTGCCTGGAGAGATGCTAGAATATCTAGAATTTATGAGGGAACCAACGAAATTAATAGAATGTTAGCCGTTGGTATGTTGGTCAAAAAAGCCATGAAGGGGCATGTAGACCTATTGGGTCCAGCAACTGCAGTTGGTGAAGAGCTCATGGGAATTCCATCTTTTGACACGCCAGATTACAGCGCCTTATTCGCAGAAGAAAAAGACATTATTAAGCGACTTAAAAAAGTGTTCTTAATGGTTGCAGGATCTGCCGTACAAAAATTTGGACCAGATCTAGAGTCTCATCAGCAAATGTTAATGGCTGCAGCAGACATTCTTATAGAAGTGTATATGGCGGAATCTACCCTACTCAGAACAGAGAAGAATGCCAAACGTTTTGGAGAAGACGCTCAAAAAACACAAATTGCCATGACGCAATTATACCTGTATAGGGCCGTAGAAATTGTTCAATCTAAAGGAAAAGAAGCCATTATTTCTTTTGCAGAGGGAGACGAACAACGCATGATGCTCATGGGACTTAAGCGTTTTACGAAATACACCAATTATCCAAATATAGTAGCCCTTACAAATCTCATTGCAGATCAAGTGGCCACAGACAATGGATACCGCTTTGACTAAACGCTTTTAAAGCAATACATATTTATTATTGGTTTTTATATTTTATGTATGTAGCGCCACCCTTCGGGTGGCGCTTTTTTTTACCCCCTACACCCATCATTATTAGCCGTTTTAACTTAATTTAGAGGCTTTAGAAATTTCTATGAAAGCACCTATATTAAATAGCGTTTACGCTGCAGAAGACTTCCAAACAAAAGGACACCAAATGGTAGATCTTTTAAGTAAACACTTAAAAGCAGCTCAAAAGAGCACCCATAAAACCATCCCATATACAGACCCTGAAACAGAGCGTCAATTCTGGCAACAATACCCAGAAAAGCAAGATTTTCAAACCTTGGTTCAGGACCTTATTGACCGCTCAATACACGTGCACCAACCCAAATACATTGGTCACCAAGTAGCCCCTCCGGCTCCTATTACAGCAGTATCTTCCATGCTCACCTCTTTTTTAAACAATGGATCTGCGGTCTATGAAATGGGTATAGCCAATACGGCCATAGAACGTATTGTAACAGATCAATTGTGTGCACAATTAGGCTTTGACACCCATGCAAGGGGTTTTCTTACCTCTGGAGGCACTCTAGCAAACCTGACCGCTTTGCTCGCTGCTAGAAGTGTTAAAGACGGAACAGGCGTCTGGAAAAATGGACATGAGGAATCTCTAGGTATTCTAGTTTGTGAAGAAGCACATTACTGTGTAGATCGTGCCGCAAGAATAATGGGTCTAGGAGATAAAGGCATTTTAAAAGTCCCCGCAACAATAAATTACGCTATGGATACCAAAGCTTTAGAGGCCACTTTAGAAAAGGCCAAACAAGCGGGTATTCAGGTGTTTGCCATTGTAGGGAGTGCACCTTCTACCGCTACTGGAATCATAGATCCCTTAGACAAAATTGCTTCTTTTGCTCAAAAGCACGGGCTGTGGTTTCATGTAGACGCTGCCCATGGCGGCGCAGCCATTTACGCCCAACACTTTAAACAAGATTTAGCGGGTATAGAAAAAGCAGATTCGGTAGCCATAGACGGCCATAAAATGATGATGATGCCCGCATTGACCACCGCCCTATTATTTAAAAACGGTTCACACAGTTACCAGACCTTCAGTCAGAAAGCAGATTATTTATTGTCAGATGCAGATCATGAGGATTGGTACAATATGGCCAAGCGCACCTTTGAGTGCACCAAAAGCATGATGTCTATTCATTGGTTTGTATTACTAAACCAATACGGCCCCTCAGTGTTCGATGAATTTGTAACTAAGCTTTACCAAATGGGGCGCCAATTTGCAGCAATTATTCAAAAAGATCCGGATTTTGAATTGGCCTTAGAACCGCAGACCAATATTGTCTGTTTTAGAATGGTACAAAAGCAGCTTTCTAAGCAAGCACTCAACACCTTAAACGAGCGCTTGAGATTTGCCTTGGTTCAAGAAGGGTCCTTTTATATTGTTCAGACAAAACTCAGAGGTACGCATTACCTCAGGGTGACGATTATGAACCCAAAAACAGATCCAGACACCTTAAGCGATTTATTGATCTATTTAAAAGAATTGGCTAAACCTATTCTTCAGAACCTTACATAAATCCCTTAATAATTGTATTTTTAGTTTTTAGAAAATCAAATCACCCATACCATGAAAAACCAAACCATCTCTTTCAAAGTACCATTTTTCACTTTATTATCGCTAGTCTTTTTTGGGATCAGTACGTCAAATGTACAAGCGCAGACAGACCAAGACATCTATTCGATTATAGACCAAGTATCTGCAACGCGCATTGAAAAAGATATTACCAGCCTGGTTAATTTTGGTACCAGACATACCTTATCAGACACCCTTTCCAACAAAACAGGGATTGGAGCAGCCAGAAGGTGGATTAAAAAAAGTTTTGAAAATACCGCTGCCAATTGTGGCGATTGTTTGGAAGTGTTTTACCAAGGGAATTTAGTTAAGAAAGGTACTAATGGTAGAATCGTTAAAGACGTTAATATTGTAAATGTAGTAGCCATTCAACGCGGCACTAAAAACCCCAATAAATTTATTATCATGAGTGGAGACATTGACTCCAGAGTCAGTGACCCAACAGACTACACTTCCACTTCTCCAGGAGCCAATGACAATGCCTCTGGTATGGCTGGAACCTTAGAAGCTGCAAGAGTCTTATCTAAATACCGCTTTGAGAACAGTATTATCTATGTAGGTCTTTCTGGCGAGGAACAAGGATTGTTCGGTGGAAAAGGATTGGCAGCATATGCCAAAGCACAAGGATGGGAAATTATTGGGATTTTAAATAATGATATGATTGGAAACATCACAGGGGTAGATGGAACGATTAGCAATACTGATTTTAGAATTTTTTCTGAACCAGTACCCCCAACAGAAACGGAAAGAGAAAGAAATGCCAGACGTTTCTATGGTGGAGAAGTAGACGGCATTTCCAGACAATTAGCCAGACACATTCACAAGCAAGTCAAAAAATATATGCCAGAAATGAATCCTATGCTCATCTATAGATTGGATAGATTCGGTAGAGGCGGCCACCACAGACCTTTCAATGACGCCGGTTTTGCTGGGGTTAGAATCATGGAAGCCCACGAAAACTACACCCAACAACACCAAGATATAAGAGAAGAAGGGGGTATTGCCTATGGCGACGTCCTAGAACATGTAAACTTTGAATACGCTGCCAAACTCACCGCAGTAAATGCTATTTCTCTAGCCAGTTTGGCATGGGCCCCTACTCCTCCAGAAACAGTGGCCTTAGGGGGTGCAGTGGCACCAGCAGCCACCTTCTCTTGGGATGCAGTACCAGGCGCTGTAGGATATAAAATTTATTGGAGAGACACGACCTCTCCTACCTGGGATATGTCTAGGAATGTGGGGAATGTGACTTCTTTTACCTTAAAAGGAATGGTAGTGGACAACTACTTTTTTGGGGTATCGGCCGTAGGCGCCAACGGACAAGAAAGCGTGGTGAAATTCCCTAATAAAATTCAACGCTAAACACGTTTTTCAGTACAATAAATACTTGTTTCAGGCCAATAAATTGCATGCAATTACCACTTAATGAGTAAATTAAATATTTTAGAAGAAATTCAAATCCAAGCAGCTACGGCGGTGTACTTTAAGGGAGAACGCTGTAGTGTTTGCAGCGTATTAGAACCAAAAATAAAAGCCCTATTAGCATCTGAGTTTCCAAAATTCACCTTTATTTCAGTACCTGAAAGTGAGGCCCAAAACGAATTAAGGACTCAATTAAGGGTTTTTAATGTACCTACCTTAGTGCTATTTTTAGAGGGAAAAGAATTTCTAAGAACAGGAAAGAATACCAGTATCATAGAATTGGCCCAGCAAATTGAAAGACCTTACCACATCTGTTTTTCCTAAATGGCACCTTTAAGAATACCCTTTAGATGTAGCTGTTTAAGTATGGCTTCTTGAATATGGCCTTAAGGTGTAGCTGTTTGAGTATCACTGTTGACACATTTTAACCAATTCATTCTAAAGTTGTAAATTTGCACCTCAAAGGAATGACTTTACCAGAGCTAAACTAGCGTGTTTTCGTTTTTTAGTGTTTTGGAATTCTTTTAAAAGCATGTCAAAATTACCTTCAGAACACCAATTTTTAGACCTCTCGGACTATGGGAGACCTTTTGGAAAAGCTATAGCCAAACAATTACAACACACACGCTATCACGCAGTTCACGTAACCTTTCTATTTGTATTTACAGCCGTGGTATCCCTTGGATTTTTATGGCAGGGGTATCCGATAGTTGCGGCGGTGCTTTTAGTGTTAAAATCGATCATAGATGCGGCAGACGGAGAGCTAGCAAGGCTTCAAAACAGGCCTTCTTATATTGGAAGGTACTTAGATTCCGTATCGGATATCCTGATTAATTTATGTCTCATCCTGAGCATTGGACACTTGACAAACACCCCTATTTTGATAGCCCTTCTCGCTTTTGCTAGCTTACAATTACAAGGAACGCTTTACAACTACTACTATGTTATCCTGAGAAATGAACACCAGGGAGATACGACTTCTAGGATATTTGAGCGTAAAGTTCCAAAAGCATTAGGGTCCGAAAATCAACAATGGGTAAACCGATTGTATTACGCTTACAAATTTTGCTATGGAATATTTGACAAAATGATCTATACCATAGATCACCATGCGTCTACACATAAAAATTTCCCTAAGTGGTTTATGACTGCACTGTCTACATTTGGGCTCGGTTTTCAATTATTAGTAATAGCCTTTTTAATAGCTTTAAACCAAATGACCTTGGTAATACCTGTAATTTTATATGCTAATATAGCACTCGTTGGTTTTATTGTTCTTAGAAAATCACTTCCTCATAGTCGTTCTTAAGCACACTTTTTCTATATTTATTGTTCTTAAACAATACCCAACATCATGAAAAAAACCTTCTTGCTTTTGGCACTTTTTTGTGCCAGTATTTCTATGGGCCAACAGCTAACCATGGAACAATTAGAAAATCTTAAACCTAGAAACATTGGACCGGGAGGTATGAGTGGTCGTGTCACTTCTATTGACGCTGTTCACGACAATCCTGAAGTGATGTATGTAGGAACAGCCTCTGGAGGGCTTTGGAAATCTACCTCTGGGGGAATAAAGTGGGCCCCTATTTTTGACAAACAAATTACTGCATCTGTTGGTGCAGTTGCCATTCAGCAGTCCAATCCATCTGTGGTATGGGTCGGAACTGGAGAGGGAAATCCTAGAAACTCTCTCAATGGTGGCTACGGTGTTTTTAAAACCCTAGACGGTGGTAAAACATGGAAGTCCATGGGTTTGGAAAAAACAAGACACATTCATAAAATACTTATTGATCCTACAGATCCAAATACCGTATATGTAGGCGCTATTGGCTCTCCCTGGGGAGCACATGAAGAAAGAGGGGTGTACAAAACAACAGATGGCGGAAAAAGTTGGCGTAGAATACTCTTTAGCAATAACACTTCAGGAGTGGCAGATATGGTGATGGATCCAAAAAATCCTAATAAAATTATCGCTGCCCTATGGGACCATAAAAGAGATCCATGGTTCTTTAAATCAGGTGGTCCTGGAAGTGGGCTTTATTTAACCTACGACGGAGGAGAAAACTGGAAGAAACTATCAGATAAAGAAGGTTTGCCAAAGGGTGAGTTGGGAAGAATGGGCTTAGCCATTGCCGCTAGTAAAACAGAGGTTATATATGCGCTTATAGAGTCTAAGAAAAATGCCTTGTACAAATCTACCGATGGAGGGAGTTCTTGGAAAATGATCAACAATAAGTCAGATATTGGCAACAGGCCTTTTTACTACTCAGATATATTTGTAGACCCCCAAAATGAGAACAGGGTATATTCTGTATTTACCTATGTTAATGTGTCAGAAGACGGTGGGAAAAACTTTAATGAACTCATGCCTGCCTATGGTGTAGATAATGGTGTTCACCCAGACCACCATGCCTGGTGGATACACCCAAAGAACGGTCAGTTCATGATGGACGGAAATGACGGAGGAATGAATATTACCAGAGATGGTGGTGCTTCTTGGCGTTTTGTTGGAAACATTCCTGTAGCCCAGTTTTACCACATCAGTACAGACAACGAATATCCATATAATGTGTATGGAGGAATGCAAGACAATGGCTCTTGGAGAGGTCCTGCCTATGTTTGGAAGGTACAGGGTATTAGAAATTCTTACTGGCAAGAAATAGCCTTTGGAGATGGTTTTGACGTAGTCCCAGACAAAGACAATTCACAATATGGGTACGCCATGAGCCAGCAAGGCTTTGTATCTAGATACGATTGGAAAACTGGAAACAACTATTCCGTTAGACCCACAGCGCCAGATGAAAAAACGGAGCTAAGGTTTAACTGGAATGCGGGTATTGGTCAGGACCCCTTTAACAATAGCACGGTATATTTTGGAAGTCAATTTGTACATAAGTCTACAGACAAAGGGCTTACATGGGATATTATCTCAACAGACCTCACCACCAACGACCCAGAAAAACAAAAACAAAGTGAAAGTGGTGGGCTCACCATGGACGCTACCGGAGCAGAGAATCACTGTACCATTCTTGTTATAGAACCCTCACCGGTGGAAAAAGACATGTTATGGGTGGGTACAGACGACGGTCGTGTTCACTTTACCCAAGATGGCGGAACCACTTGGAATGAGGTCACTAAAAATATTAAAGGCCTCCCTAAAGGCAGTTGGATTCCTCAGATCAAAGCCTCTGCCAAAAACAAAGGAGAAGCCCTTTTAATAGCCAATGACTACAGAAGATTTAACTACACTCCTTACGCCTACCGTACCAAAAACTACGGTAAAACCTGGGAGCGTATTGTAGATGAAAAAGATGTAGCGAGTTATACCCTTTCAATTATAGAAGATCATAAAAATCCTAATTTATTATTTTTAGGAACAGATGACGGACTTTATATGTCTCTCAACGCTGGAGAAAAATGGCAAAAATGGACGGCTGGTTTCCCTACCGTGTCTACCAAAGATTTAGCCATTCATCCAAGAGAAGAAGACTTAGTGATTGGTACCTTTGGAAGGGCTGCCTGGATTTTAGACGACATTAGACCCTTAAGAGCTGTTGCCGGCAACCCTCAATCCATAACAGAGCCGTTTAATTTATTTGCGCCTCCAACGGCATACTTGGCTGCTTATCAGCAGCCCACTGGAAGCCGTTTTGGCGCCGATGCCTTGTATCAAGGAGAAAACAAAAAATACGGAGCAATGATTACCTATTTTGTGAAAGAAGGCAACAAAGAGGGGGCTAAAGAAAAAGATGACAAAGAAGGAGATAGCGTTAAATCCAATACAGAAGACGGCGCTGCTGCCTCTAAAGATTCTCTTTTCTTAAAAGTATTTAATGGAGATAAGCTTATCAGAACCCTAGGTTTTAAAAAACCTAAAAAAGCTGGATTCCATAGAATGTATTGGAACATGGATGAAAAAGGAGCAGACAGACCCTCTAGAAGCATCTCAAAGAGCAAAAGAGAACGCGGTGGTAAATCTGTTTTACCAGGAACTTATACGCTTGTTCTCACAGATGGAAGCTTAGAAAAAACCCAACAAATTACAGTAGCTGCAGATCCTAGACTAGGAGAATCCATAGCGGCCATGAAAGAAGTTTATGACACTGAAACACTCTTAGAGGGCTATATGCAAACTGCTGCAGATGCTGTTAAACAATTGGTAGAAAGTAAACAAATAGCAGACCAATTCTCTAAAGAGTTGTCCGAATTAGATAAAAAAGGGCACAAAGAGCGTATTCAAAAAGCCAAAGACATCTCTAAAGAAATTGATAGTTTATTAGCCTCTTATTTAGGAACCATAGATAAGCGACAAGGAATAACAAGAAATCCAGAAATTACGGTAATGCAGAGAATTGGCGCTGCCTCTAGTTATGTGGGTAGTAGAAAAACAGGCATGACAGCTACTGAAGACAGGTTAATGTTGTTTGCTGAAAATGAGCTCAAAACAGCCTTAGAAAAACAAAATGACTTTTTTGAAAACCAATGGACAAAATTTGTCTCTGAAATGGAAAAAATAGAAAGAAATCCTTTTAAAGAAACCACTCTTTTTACATTGGACTAACCCATTAATTAAAATAAATATCATGAAAAAAATTATTTATACTACTGTCTTATTAGTTGCTTTTGTCTCTTGTAAGGAAAAAGCAAAAAAAACAGATACGGCCCCTCAAATTGAAACGGTTAGAGAAGAGGTTACTAAAATCTCTTTTGAAATGACGCCCAAAAGTAACTCTGCAGTAAAAGGAACCGTCACTTTCTCCCAGGAAAATGGAGGACAAGTCATGATGATGGCCTACTTATCTGGCTTAACTCCTGGAGAACATGCCATTCACTTACATGAGACAGCTGATTGTTCCTCAGACGACGGAAAATCTACTGGAGGACATTGGAACCCAACCTTTGAACCTCATGGCGCATGGGGAGCTGAAGAGGGCTTTCACAGAGGAGATATTGGTAATTTCACTGCAGATGCAGAAGGAAATGCCACGGTACACTTTATGACAGATCTATGGAGTTTAGGGGGAGAAGACCCTACTACAAATATTATTGGAAAAGCTGTAATAGTGCACCAAGGAGAAGACGACTTAGTCTCTCAACCAAGTGGTGCTGCAGGCGCTAGAGTGAGTTGCACAGGTATTATTGAATAACGCTTTATCAAAAACATATGAATCCATCTGCTTTAGGTTGGGTGAAAAAGTTTGGCCATATTCTCAGAGAACAAAAATTAGCGTTTTCTGAAGATATGGCCTTATTCAATGAATTAAAGTCATTAGGCTTCTTGTATGGATTAAATATTGGCATTCCAACTTTCATTAATACTGAGCATGAAACATCTATAGACGAACGCACTAAAATAAACCTAATTTATGCGATGTATAGTGCCTACGAAGCCCATTGCAATAGCAATTCATGCAAAAAAAGTATACAAAAGGGAGGAGATTTTAACGCGTTTTTAGATCAAATTATTATATACTATGAAGGTCTAAATAGTGTGAAAAGAACACTTTTTGAAGGGTTTTTAGGAGAGACTAAAAAAGATGAAATAGTAGCAAGAATTATTGATCAAAGGGTTTTTATTGAGGCTAATATCCTACATAAAGCTTTTGGGAATTTTTCTTTAAATCCTTATTTAACTATTGATTACTTAGGGTTTAAACGTTTTTTATCAGATCCTGATCACTATACGCTTGCGTTAGATCTAATAGAAAAAAAAGGAATTGTGTTAATCCAAAAATCAATTGCCCTTTTTAATAGTGAAAAAAATCAACTAGAACTCTTTAGAAAGTCAATGCTTTTAAAAGAATATACCCCTATAAATAATGATGAATTTACTATTACTGAAGAAGAACTACAATACCTAGTCATTGTTAGTAATTTAAATATTCTCCCCTATAAAAAAGAGGAAAATAATCTTTCAAATTATATAAAATTCACTGGGGAATTGTTGGGGGTCTCTTCCCAAAGAATTCACTTAGAACGCTCCGATTTAGAAACTTTTATAGAGCATAACAAAAAACAAATCCCTGGACTAAAAACTATGGCAACAGGGGAACAGCTCTATGAAAACCTCACCTTTTTAGTGAATAAATTAATTCTTAGAAATAGTAAAAGACTTCTTAAAGAAATTAAAGGGAGTCAAGAATTAGTGCGTTTAATGACAAAATCTACTCATACTGATTTAAATGCTCAAGAGAAAAAAAAAATACAAGAGCAACTTTTAGATATTTTTAAGAGCATTCCATCACTGGCCATTTTCATACTTCCAGGAGGGGCTATACTATTGCCCATTTTTATAAAACTTATCCCCAAGTTACTTCCGAGTGCTTTTGACGACAATAGGATTCCTTAAGATAACCAAAGCTTAAAATCTTTTACCCGCTCTCTGCTCACGATTAAATCTACATCTATTTCAGGGCGTACTTCAATTTTCAATCTTGCATTTGAATAAGCTACTATGTCTTTAATGTGAGAAATTTGAATGATACATTTTCGGCTAATTCTAAAAAAAATATTTGGATCAATCTCTTGAACTAAAGCCTCAATAGTTTGCCCCATAAGGTATGAACGACCAGAATCCATAAGCACATAGGTCCCCTTGTTTTCACTGTAAAAACAAACAATTTCTGGAACAGCCAAAATTTTTATATGTGCTCCTACTTGTACAGTGTATCTATTTTTATACACCGCTTTATCTCGGTACAACATATTTCTAATGTCTTCAAAATCAAAATTTTGCAGTGAGTTTTCTCGGTGGATATTTTTAAATTTAGTTACTGCTGTTTTCAATTCATCTTCATCAATAGGCTTTAACAGATAATCAATACTGTTGAGTTTAAAAGCCTGAAGTGCATAGGCGTCAAATGCAGTCGTAAAAATAATAGCACTGTTAATATTGATAGATTCAAAAATTGAAAAAGACAATCCATCTGACAACTGTATGTCTAAGAAAATTAATTCTGGATGGGGGTTATTTTTAAACCATAGTATGGCGTTTTCTATCGAAGAAAGACTAGCCAATACTGTAAAGTCTTGTTTCTCCAACATTCTAATGAGCCGTCGAGAGGCAGCTTGTTCGTCTTCTATGACAACAACATTCATATACTTGTTTTAGTTTTTCTTACTTCTAAACTGCTGCTGTTCGTTTTTTTCAGCCTCTAAAATTTTATGGATCTTTTTTTCTTCCCAATTTTTAGAAAAAAATGGATTAAGATCAAATGCAACTAAAGCGTGGAAAAGTAATCCGAGTCCCCAAAAAAACCACAATGAAAAAAATGAAAAATCTTGAATAGTTTCTCTCCATGAACTCCCCTCAAACCATTCTCTAACTAAAACATTAATTGAAAAAAAACCATTAATAAGCACATATACCAATAAATGAATATAAAACCCTCTCAAACCATCTACTTTCCTTTTAGCCCTTTTGTAGGCCTCTGTCTTTGTATCCATCATTATTTAATTTTTTCTTTATCTATGTATTCTTTAATCTTTCTCTCTTCCCAATCCTTACTAAACACAGAAAAGTCATATGCCTTTAAAGCTTTAAAAAACAACGAAATAGAGAAACCAAAAACAACCCATAGAAACCATGGGCTTGACCACTCATTCACGTAATAATTTACAGAAGCAACAATTAATACCGTAAAGGCTGCACTGGTCAGACTCCTGTAAAAGTCTTTTAGTCTTCTAACTTTTTTCTTTGCTTGTGCTAATGCCATCTCTTTTTGATTAATATCATTAGCCTTAAAGCTTTTATGTTCCCCATCCATACAATACTATTTATTAAATTTTTGATCAAGCTTTTCGTCTTGAGCCATTATTTTTTCAATGTTTCTTCGCTCCCACTCTTTTCCAAAAAAGAGGGACTTATCAAAAGCCTCTAAACCGTGTCCTGTCAATCCAAAACCCCAACCTAACATGGGAAAAACAATCCAAGGAAAATCAGTGGTCTGATAGTTTAACCAACCTAAGGCGCTTATTACAACAATATAAAAAAACAGGTGGTAATAAAAACTCATGATTTTTTTTACCCTAGCTTTTGCCCTTAAATACCTTTTTTCATCTAATAATTGATCTGATGTTTGCATCTTAAAATTTGAATTAATTAAAATTGGTAATTGAACTATAAATTGGTTGTCCAATTCTGAAATGAGTACTTCTTTATTTGTTAGTGATTTGTATCGCTTTATAATGTTTTGCAGACCAATTCCACTACTGTGAAAAGATTTCTTTAATTGAATATTATTAGAAACAAACAAGTAACCGTCTGCTTCGTAAACTTTAATCTCTAAAGGAGTTGTTTCAGAAATTGAATTGTGCTTAATAGCATTCTCGAGAAGCAATTGAAGGGATAAAGGCGCTATTTTAAAATGGTCTTCTGTAGGGGATTCGGGAATATGGTATAACAATCCATTTTCAAAACGCATCTTAAGTAGCTTCATATAAGCATTAGCGAACTTAAATTCTTCTGCTAATGAAATAGTATCTTCTTCTTTGTGCTCCAAAACATATCTGTATACCCTTGACAATGTGGTTGTGAATTGTTGTGCTTTTTCTGGTGACTCTTCAATTAAACTGGTCAGAACATTCAGACTATTAAATAAAAAATGCGGGTCCAACTGATTTTTTAATGCACCTAACTGAGCCGTGACCCTACCTTCCTTAATTTTATGGTGAGTAACTTTCTTATCTTGAATGGATTTATAAAAATAAATAAAGTGATAAATAAGGGTTGAAAGTACCGAAAACACCAAACAAATAATGTAATAATTTGCGCGTTCATTTTCAAAAAATGCAGCAATATTTAAACCTTGTATTACAACACCAATAAACAACCTTATTAGAAAAAAAACGATCATATTAATTACAACAGATCCTAAACCCCCAATTAAAAGTCTTTCTTTAGCACGGGTACTCCAAGGGAAGTAAGCAGACAGTTTAGCTTGAAATTCTGTATTTAAATAAGTCATTGAAAAGGCATAAACAAACGCCTCTAAAAAAACAAGCAAAATAGATTCAAAAGATTGATTATCAGTATAAAAGACACTAAAATACACTCCCATAAAGAGAAGTAGGATTAAGAATGTTGCTTTTAAAATTTTAGACATGTTTTGTAGTGGTCTATTTAGTTAGAGCACCAAAAGTAGCCCATGTCTCTAAAAGTAAAAAAAACGATTCACCCAATTGTAGTTTTTTCAGGATGAATTGAGAATATTAGCCATATCTTTGCCACTTATAAATATATATGACTTTTAAAGAACTCGGGCTATCTAAGCCACTTCTAGACGCTTTGGATCGTTTAGACTACAATACCCCAACCCCAATTCAAGAACAAGCTATTCCAATTGTCCTCAAAGGGGAAGATCTATTGGGTTGCGCACAAACAGGAACTGGAAAAACAGCTGCATTTGCTATTCCAATTATTGAAAGATTGCTTTCTAGTACTTCAAAAAATAATTTTATTAAAGTACTTGTAGTTACTCCTACAAGGGAATTGGCCATACAGATTGAAGAAAATTTCAAATCTTACACCCATTTTACTGAGCTTAAGACTCAAGTAATTTTTGGAGGGGTAAAACAAGGAAAACAAACAGATGCACTAAGAAAAAAACCAGATATTTTAATTGCTACTCCCGGCAGGCTATTAGATCTAATGAATCAGGGATTTATAAGTCTAAAAAATATTGAATACGCCATTTTAGATGAGGCAGATCAGATGCTAGACATGGGATTTATTCATGATATAAAAAAATTAATCGCAAAGCTTCCAGCGCAAAGACAATCCTTATTCTTCTCTGCCACCATGCCGCAAAGTATTGTGCAATTATCTGGTCAGATATTAGGAAATCCTCAGAGAATTACCATCAAGCCAGAACAAGCTACAGCAGAAAAAATAACCCAAGGGGTTTATTTTGTAGACAAAGAAAATAAAATCAAACTCCTAGCCTCATTGGTAGAACAATCGGAAGCGCCTGCAGTACTCGTATTTTCGAGGACTAAACACGGTGCTAACAATATTGTTAAAAAATTAGACAAGTACGGGATTAAAGGGGCTGCGATACATGGTAATAAATCACAGGCAGCAAGACAAAAAGCGCTAGAAGGTTTTAAAGATGGCAAACTAAACGTTCTAGTGGCTACAGATATTGCAGCAAGAGGAATAGATATAGACCAACTTTCTTTAGTGATTAACTATGAACTTCCCAATGTTCCTGAAACTTATGTCCATAGGATAGGAAGGACTGGAAGGGCTAGTGCTAGTGGCGTTGCTATTTCATTTTGCGACGAAACTGAAGTTCCGTATTTACAAGATATTCAAAAACTCATTAAACAGGATGTTCCTGTGATTAAAGGACATGAGTTTGAAAACGAGAGTCTTGAAGGAGAACTACAAAAAAAACAATTCTCTAAAGGTGGTGGAAAAAAAGCAGCCTCCAATCAAAATAGATCTAGAAGACCACAAGGAGGAAGAGACAACCAAAGGGGGCAGAGACCTCAGAGAAAATCAGATGGTTCTCGTAGAAATTCATAAATTGTTTATTTTTAAACCTCAATTTTTCACATGAATCCTACTGCAGGCACTAGAATAAATAAATACTTAAGCGAAATTGGCTATTGCTCTAGAAGGGGTGCAGACAAACTAATAGAAGAAGCTAGAGTAACCATTAATGGAGTAGTTCCTGCAATGGGCACTAAGATTCAGGAAGGAGACATAGTTGCTGTAGATGGAATTGAAGTAGGTAAAAAAGAAACAGAACACGTTTATTTAATTTTCAACAAACCCGTAGGGATTGTATGCACTACAGATACAAGGGTAGAAAAAGACAACATCATTGACTTTATAAATTATCCCAAAAGAATATTTCCCATTGGAAGGTTAGATAAACCGAGTGAAGGTCTAATTTTTCTAACTAGTGATGGAGATATTGTCAATAAAATTTTACGGGCCAGGAACCATCACGAAAAAGAATATGTGGTTACTGTAAACAAAAGAATCACCCCAGATTTTATTTCAAAAATGAGTCAGGGGGTACCCATTTTAGATACCGTTACTAGAGAATGTCATGTTACTGCTATAAATAGCTCCACATTTAAAATTGTTTTAACTCAGGGACTTAATAGGCAAATTAGGCGCATGTGTGAATACCTTGGCTATGAAGTGCAACAGTTAAAAAGAGTTCGGATTATGAACATCTCTTTAGATGTACCTTTGGGAAAATGGAGAGATTTTAGCCCAGAGGAACTCAGTGAACTAAATAGTTTATTAGAAGACTCTACAAAAACTGAAAACGAATAAGCATGTATATTCCAGATCATTACAAAAATGAAAACCAAGCGGAGCTTATTGGTTTTATTCATGAAAACCCGTTCGGGATTATAGTTATTCAAGGAGAAAATGCTCCTATTGCGTCGCATATTCCATTTATGATCAAAGGATCCCCTGAAGACGGATACCATCTTGTAGGTCACCTCTCTAAAAAAAATCAAATAGCACAATTATTGAAAAATTCAATGTCTGTGTTAATTATTTTTAATGGACCCCAGCATTATATTTCATCTTCCTGGTATAAAGAAGAAGAAGTACCTACATGGAATTATATTGCAGTTCACGCCTATGGATCTGTTTCAATTCAATCTGATAGTGCGCTTTTAGACTCATTACACGAATTGGTTGCTCAGCATGAGAAACATGAAAAGAATCCTGTAGATCTAACAAAAATGCGTCCAGAAACAATAAACCAATACAAAGGGATTATTGGTTTCACTATTTCAATAGACACATTGGAAGGAGCTTACAAATTATCTCAAACTAGAAAAGAAGACCATAAATCTATTGAAAGTGAACTAGCGGACAAGAATAATTCTCAAGCTACTGAGATTTCTAATGCCATGAAAAAGGCAAATCAATTCCCTTCAAAATAGTTTTTTAACTTTACGGTTTAAATCACATCATGACAATTACCCAACTCCAATATGTTTTAGCTGTAGCAGAATATAAAAATTTCACCTTAGCCGCAGAAAAAAGTTTTGTCACTCAGCCTACACTGAGTATGCAAGTTCAGAAATTAGAAGAAGAGTTAGATGTTATCTTGTTCGACAGAAGTAAAAAGCCGCTTACCATTACATCAGTTGGAGAAAAAATTGTAGCACAGGCAAAAAACATTGTGAATGAGGCATTGAGGATAAAAGATATTGTTTCACAAGACAAAGGATATGTTGGTGGGCCATTTACCTTAGGTATAATTCCTACTATTATGCCTACACTACTCCCAATGTTTCTAAAATCGTTTATTGAAAAGTATCCTGATGTAAATTTAATTATAAAAGAACAAAATACAGACCAACTCATAGAAAGCCTTAAAGAAGGCTCCATAGATGCTGCAATTGCCGCTACACCCCTTGAAATTGAAGATTTAGAAGAACGCCCTCTATACTACGAACCATTTGTGGGTTATGTTCCTAAAAGTCATAGACTTGCTTCTGCAAAAGAGCTCACTGAGGAAGATATTGATCTTTCAGAAATCTTACTATTAAAAGATGGACATTGCTTTAGAGATGGAATTTTGAATTTATGTCAAGCAAACAAAAAATTAGACCTTAGTCATTTTCAAATTCAAAGTGGCAGTTTTGAAACCCTTCTAAATTTATCGGATGAAGGATTGGGCATGACACTTCTTCCTTATTTAAATTCATTGGCCCTGGACCCTAGTAAAAAAAGTGCCTTAAAACATTTTAAAGCACCTTCTCCAGCAAGAGAAGTAAGCCTTATATACCATAAGAGGGCTTTAAAAATTCAAATCACAGAAGCCCTTAAAGAAACGATCTCTAATATTATCCGTGGTGCTATAGCCTTTCAGGATGTTAAGATCATTAGTCCTTTAAGCAAAATATAATTTAACGAATCTAAAAAAGATATTTTCAAATAAAAAAGAGGCCGTTAAAGGGCCTCTTTTTGTTAATTAACTCATCAATACTTAGGTCTTATCTTGACCGCTTATTTTCTAAATAAATCAATGTAGTTTTCACTTTGGGGTTTTCTTTACTTAATTCTTTGAGCCAAATAATTAACTCTTCTATTTCATAGGGCAAAAGCCTTTTGGAAGCTTTTTTTAATTCTCTTCTAAATAAACCCATATTGAAACTCACTTTTTGAAGCACCATTTTGGTATACTCTAGCATTGCTCTAGCCATAAGTTTATTATATTTAAATTGAACATACTCAAATTTAGCACAAATAAACACGCCATATTTTATAAGAAATGTTAAAAACAACTACATTCATGTTAAAAATATACAAAGCCATGAGTCACTATAATTACCTCATTGAAAAAACAAAAATAACTGCTCTTATGGCTTTAATAGGCAGTTTTATAGTTGGATGCGGAGGCGCAGTTAAAGTGCAACAAAAAAACATACACAAGCATTTTAAAGGAAAAAACTTTGAAAATCAAATGACTGGACTCACTGTGATAGATCCAGAGAAGAATGATACTCTCGTCAATATAAACGGAAGCCAATATTTTATTCCTGCCAGCAATACAAAGATTTTTACCCTGTACACAGCACTTGAATTACTCCCAGAAAAAATGCCTCTATTCAGATATCAGAAAAAAGGAATAGATTCTATACTCATTGCCGGGATGGGAAACCCAACTTCATTTCATCCTTTTTTCAAAGACAGCACTTTAGTCAGCGCCTTAGCGAAATATACCCACGTTGGAATTGTGGGAAACAGGCTATTAGATTTTCCATATGGGCCAGGTTGGGCGTGGGAAGACTACGACACTTATTACGCTCCAGAGCGGGCAGCTTTACCCCTTTATGGAAACGTATTTAGTGTGATTGAGAATGATACTGTCTCCATTCAAGAACCCCAGCTATTTACCGCTTTAGTTAAAAGAAAAAACAATGAAAATCAATTTTATAGAAGCGCAGAAAAGAATATTTTTTACCTGCCGGAAAAAGAATCATTGTCTCTTGAAATACCTTATAAAACCTCGGATAGTATAACAGCAGTTCTTCTTGGTAATTTGTTAAAAAAAGAGGTTTTTATCTCTCCAGAGTTTACAAGCAAAACAGAAATTGCCTATGGTATTTCAAGAGACAGTGTATTAGAGCGAATGATGGAAGTAAGTGATAATTTTTTAGCAGAACAACTGTTACTTAGTGCTGCTGAGTTCACTTTAGACAGCATGCAAGCCTCTAGTATTCAAAAATATATATTAAGAGGAAGTTTAAAAGACTTGGTCCAAAAACCTAGATGGGTAGATGGTTCCGGACTGTCTAGATACAATTTATTTACACCGCTATCTATGACTCAGGTACTCCACAAGATGTATCTAAAATATTCTTGGGATAAACTAATTCATTTCTTCCCGATAGGAGGAGAAAAAGGCACCCTAAAAAACTGGTTTAAAGGGGAGCAAAAACCTTATATACACGCAAAGACTGGCAGTCTTGGAAATACCTATTGTCTCAGTGGATTTTTAATCACAAAAAAGAATAAAACGCTAATTTTCAGCTATATGAACAATCATTTCACCAAGCCAAGTAGCCAAATCAAGCAGGAAATGGAAATGGTTTTAGAGGCTATTAGAGATCAGTATTAATATAAAAAACCTATTCTAATAAGTTTCTAAACTGTATGATTAAAACCTATTATCTCCATCCAATAAATCTCCTATACCGCCAAGAAGGCTGCCTTCTCCTTTTCCCTTTCCACCCATTTTAGGTGCAGCGGCCCAAACCCTACTAGCCAAACGACTAAAAGGTAATGATTGTATATACACAGTACCTGGTCCTTGTAAAGAAGCGAAAAACAAACCTTCTCCTCCAAACAAAGTATTTTTAATACCTCCCACAAAACTAATATCGTACTGTACGTTTTGGGTAAATCCAACCAAACAACCCGTGTCTACCTTTAAAACTTCTCCAGCCTTAAGCTCTTTTTTTGCAATTGTTCCGCCGGCATGAATAAAAGCAAGACCATCTCCTTCTAATTTTTGCATAATAAAACCTTCTCCACCAAAAAACCCTCTACCAAGCTTTCTAGAAAACTCAATTCCAACAGAAACACCCTTAGCTGCACATAAAAAAGCATCTTTTTGGCAAATAAATTTTTCACCAAAAGCGGAGAGATCAATAGGAATGATCTTTCCAGGATAAGGAGAAGCAAAACTCACTCCCTTTTTTCCTTGACCTATATTTAAAAAAGCAGTCATAAATAGGCTTTCTCCTGTCAGTAATCTTTTCCCTGCTGAAAATAAGGAGCCCAAAACCCCTTCATTTTGTTTGGAGCCGTCTCCAAAGATGGTCTCCATTTGAATGTCCTGATCCATCATCATAAAACTCCCTGCCTCTGCCACTACGGACTCACCTGGATCTAATATTACTTCTACAAACTGCATTTCTTCTCCAGAAATCTCATATTCTATTTCGTGTGCATTCATATTTACTGTTTTTTCTTTATAGTCCATTGAAATTCAAAAGTAGCCACACTGACCCCTAACTCGTTTATACCAACAGCTTTCATCCAAAAGGTCTCCCCTTCTCCTGTAGTGATTGTTTTTTGGATGGCTGGCGCTATTAAGTGTCCATCTTCGCAGCTAAAAACAATTCGTCCTGTTGCTTTTTTAGTGAATGATGCCTTGTTATGAGCTACTAACATAGATATTGATTGGCCGGATTGTTTAATTTGATCTATTACCATAGCTCCAGTAGCCAATTCGGCAGCCATACCCTGTACCGCCCAAAACATGGAATTAAAGGGATTTTGATTGATCCACCTATGGGTAACACTTACTTCTGCTGTGTTCTCAGTAATACGTTTTAGTCTAACACCACACCACCAAGCAGCGGGTAGTTTGAAAAAAAGATAGGTATTAAACTTAAAAACAGAAGTAGCCATATTTTTAAAAATTTCCTTAAAAATACATTATTTAATGCTAGAAATGAATGATACTGTTTTGTTAATTAAATGTTAAATTATAGTACTTTGTATTGCATAATACCTTTTAATAGATATATATTTGCATTGTAATGTAGCTTAGAGATGGAATTCATCAGGAAAAACTGCAAAATTATTTCAATTTATGAATATTGAAAATACCAAAGCACAAATGAGAAAAGGGGTACTAGAATACTGTATTCTCTCTATTTTAAATGGAGAAGACAAGTATGCCTCAGAAATTCTAGAATCATTAAAGGACGCAAAACTTCTTGTGGTAGAAGGGACCATTTACCCCTTACTCACCAGATTAAAAAATGCTGGTTTGTTGGCGTACAGATGGGAGGAATCTAGTTCAGGTCCTCCAAGAAAATACTATGCCCTCACTGAAACAGGCAAATTATTCTTAAAAGAATTAGACACCACTTGGAATGCCCTTAAAAACGCCGTACAACTTGTTACAAAATAAAAAACCATGAATAAAACACTCACCATAAACTTAGCCAACAGTATTTTCAATATAGATGAAAATGCCTACCAAGCTTTACAAAGATATTTAGAAGCTGTTAAAAAATATTTAACTGGCACTCAGGGTAACGAAGAAATATTAGCCGACGTAGAAGCCAGAATTTCAGAACTTTTTTCAGAAAAATTAACCACTGAAAAACAGGTGATCATATTACAAGATGTAGAGCAAATCATTCAAGTCATGGGACAACCAGAAGACTATTCTATAGATGAAGATATTTTTGATGAGACGCCTAAAAGCAATACTAAAACCAGTACTCGTGTGAAGAAATTATACAGAGATGGAGATCAGAAATTGATGGGTGGTGTTTGTAGCGGAATAGGACATTACTTATCCATTGATCCTCTATGGATAAGATTACTTTTTATTGTGTTCTTATTTGGCGGAGGCTTTTCCGTTATAACTTATATTATTCTTTGGGCGATTGTACCTGAAGCATCTACAACTACACAAAAATTAGACATGCAAGGGGAAGCTGCAAACCTTAGTAATATTGAAAAAAAAATTAAAGAGGGATTTGACTCTGTAGCAGATACTGTGAAAAATGCAGATTATAAAGGGGTAGAAAATGCCGTTAAAGACGGTGGAAATAGTTTTGTAAAAGCACTAGGTGATTTTATTGGAGTAATCTTTTCTACTATCGGAAAAATAATCAGCACTGTTTTTAACCTTTTTGGAAAATTCATAGGCTTGCTCCTAATTCTTATTGGATCTGCCACCTTGTTAGGGCTTTTTTTTGGACTATTTACAGTGGGCATATTAGACCTTAGCAATCTATCTGGGGTCCAATTCTTTCCCCTCGTTAATGCTTCTGAATTACCCATCTGGCTTTTATCTATTTTACTGTTTTTGGCTATTGGAATTCCATTTTATGGCTTGCTTTACATAGGGCTTACTGTAATTACTAAGAACCTTAAGAAAATGGGGAATATCACTAAAGTGAGTTTATTTAGTATTTGGTTTGTATCTGTAGGCTGTCTAATTTTTTACGGAATTAAACAAGCCAATTCTTTTTCAGTAAGGGGGAACCAGATCGAACAAATATCTTTAATTGATGGAAATAGCACAGGAATTCAAGTGCCAGATACTTTGTATCTCAAGGCAAAAAGTTCAGAACATTTTGAGTATTTAAACCACAATTATTTTGATGGCATTACTATGAGTTACGACACAAATGGCAATGAAGTACTTTACTCAAAAAGGGTTTCAGTGAATATTAAAAATACCGTTGACAATAGTGTATCTATCAAAACCTATAAAAGCGCCAATGGGTATTCATATGAAGAAGCAAAAAACAGGGCTTCTGCCCTATTGTATAATATGGAACAAATAGGTGAAACCATCTATTTTGACGACTATTTTATTAGCGCACCCCATCAAAAAATGCGCAATCAAAAAATTGAGATGAGTCTAATCATTCCTAATGGAACTGTTGTTAAAATAGATCCTAGTATGAGCGAAATGATGGGTTGGGAAAATAAAAATGACCAAGATATGTACAGAAAAGACCTACCTAATGAGATATGGAGAATGGGCGAATCCGGAGTTTTAGAATGTTTGAGCTGCATTTCATCCGTGGAATAATACAACTGAGTCTTTTGTATTTTAAAAAACCCCTTATATCTCGCACCTTTATTGCGCCTAATTTTAACATCAATGTTATGATCGCTTTAGCTAAATTTTTTATCGCATTAGTATTCAGTATACTTTTTTTGTTCTAAGGTCAAATTAATTCGTGGGTTTGGTTATATTTAATTTATAATAACCAAACCCAATATGCGACTTACACTGACCCCCTACCAACTAGAGCTGGCACATACCTTTAGTATTTCCAGAGAATCTCATGACTTTCAAGATAGCTTAATTGTGACCTTGTCTCATGAGGGAAAAAGTGGCTACGGAGAAGCAACTGCAAATGGGTATTATCAAATAACGTCGGCCAGTATGGCCAAAGAAATTGGTCTGTGTAAAAATCAAATAGAAGCCCACGATTTTAAAACTCCTGAATTATTCTACGAACTGCTGAGTTCATTATCCCTTTCTAACTTTTCTAAATGTGCCTTAGATTTGGCTGCTTGGGATTTGTATGGAAAAATAAATAACACCCCACTCTACAAAATTTGGAATACAAACCTCAACAACTTAGCCACCACCAATTATACGATAGGCATTGACAGTGTAGAAAAAATGGTGGCCAAAATGATAGAAAAACCCTGGCCTATTTACAAAGTAAAATTAGGCACTTCACAAGATATTGCCATTGTAACGGCACTAAGAGCTAAAACAAATGCTGTTTTTAGAATAGATGCGAACTGTGCTTGGGAAACAGATGAAACTATTTCAAATGCTCAAAAACTCAAAGATTTAGGGGTGGAGTTTATTGAACAACCTTTGGCAGCTGACCGATGGGAAGACATGAAAAAAGTATTTGATTCTTCTTGCTTACCGCTTATAGCAGATGAGAGTTGTCTGGTTCCAGAAGATGTGGCCAAATGCGTGGGACACTTTCATGGGATTAATATTAAACTCACCAAATGTGGGGGTATAAGCCCTGCTTTAGGCATGATTAAGGAGGCCAAAGCTTTGGGTTTAAAAGTAATGATAGGATGCATGACAGAGTCTAGCGTTGGGATATCGGCCATAGGTCAGCTGCTTCCCCAATTGGATTATGTAGATATGGATGGTGCTTTACTGCTTAAAAAAGATATTGCCAAAGGCATAGTAATACATGAAGACGCTTCGCTTAGCTATCCTGATATGGGTGGTAGCGGAATAGAATTGTTAGACCTATGATACAGTATTTTAACAAGGCTATTGGCCCTTATTTGTCTTTTAATAAAAAATCTTATTTGTATTTTGGAGGTACCAGCTACCTCAGCCTTCAGACTCATTACAGGTTTAAACGTTGGTTGTTAAAAGGAATTCTCAAGTACGGGGCACATCACGGAGCGTCGCGACAATCTAATATTAGAATATCCTTATTTGAAAAAGTAGAAAAAGTATTGGCCCAACAAACCAAAGCGCCTCGGGCATTGCTGAGTTCTTCTGGATATTTGGCTGGTCAGATGGTAGCCAAACAGTTTTTAAATGATCCTTTTGTTCCCATCTATTTGCCTGGAACACACAGTGCCTTAAAAATAGACCCTAAGGCCGTGGAAACTCATTATGACAATCTTGAAACAAGATTAAACGAGCTGCTTGAGTTAAAAAAACAAGCGGTGATTTTTTTAGACAGTATTGATTTTAAAGGGAAGCATTATCCTGAATTCCAACCATTAAAAAGTATGGATCTTTCTTCTTGTATTTTGGTTGTAGACGACTCTCATGCCCTTGGGATCTGTGGCTTAAACGGAGCTGGATCCTATGAAATTTTAAAACAATTGAAGCCCCGAGAGTTAATTGTTACGGCCTCTATGGGAAAAGGAATGGGAATTAGTGGCGGAGTAGTATTGTGCGAAGACCATAGAGCAAAAGCTATTACAGCTAGTGCTACTTATGGTGGTGCTAGCCCTGCATCTTTAGCGGGTCTTTATGCCTACCTAGAAGCGCCCGAAATTTATCAAAAACAACTTCTTAAATTACATAAAAACACCAAGCGATTTATAAAAGGGCTTGACTATCCTGAATTTTTTGACCATCACTTAGGACACCCCGCTTTTGGATTTCAATCGGCCCAATTATTAAAAGAACTCAAAGAAGCTGGTTTTGTACTAACAAATTTTCCATATCCCACGGAAAAAGATCCCATAATGAGTAGAATTGTCATTAGTGCAGGGCATAAAAAAAAGGATATTGAGTCGCTTTGCAAAACACTCAATACCCTTATTCCTTCTTTAAATAAGTAAAAATATAGCGCTTAAATTGCGCCTTTAATTGGTTCACTATTCCAGGGTAGCTAAATAACGCTCCGCGTCTAATGCAGCCATACATCCTGTTCCAGCTGCAGTAATAGCCTGCCTATACTCTTTGTCTTGAACATCTCCGCAGGCAAAAACTCCGGGTAAATTTGTTTTAGTAGTCTTCCCTATGGTGTGAACATATCCGGTCTCATCCATGTCTAATTGACCCTTGAATATGTCTGTATTCGGTTTGTGACCAATAGCGATAAAGAGTCCTGTAATGGCAATATCTTCCTTTTCTCCTGTTTGGTTGTTAATCATTCTAAGTCCTTCTACCACCTGGTCTCCAAGAACTTCTTCTACCTCAGTAAAGTATTTTACTTCTATATTGTCTAAATTATTGACCCTGTGTTGCATGGCTTTTGACGCCCTCATCTCTCCTTTTCTAACAAGCATGGTCACCTTACTACAAATATTGGCTAAATAGGAAGCTTCTTCTGCGGCAGTATCTCCTGCCCCTACAATAGCCACCTCTTGGCCCTTATAGAAAAAACCATCGCAAACCGCACAGGCAGAAACACCACCACCCCTGAGTTTTTGCTCACTAGGTATGTTTAAATATTTGGCCGTAGCTCCTGTAGAAATAATCACTGTCTCCGCTTCAATAGGCGTCTTACCGTCTACTATAGCTTTGTGAATACCCCCAATTTCTTTACTCAATTGTACTTCTGTGATCATTCCAATACGCACTTGGGTACCAAAACGCTCTGCCTGTTCTTGCAGCTGAACCATCATTGTGGGACCATCTATACCTTGTGGGTAACCAGGAAAGTTGTCTACCTCGGTAGTTGTAGTTAATTGCCCTCCAGGTTCCATTCCTGTGTACAAAACAGGTTTTAAATCTGCTCTTGCTGCGTAAATAGCTGCAGTATATCCTGCTGGTCCTGAACCAACTATAAGTGTTTTAATGCGTTCAATATCTTGAGACATATGTGGTGTATTTTAATAATTAAAAACCAAAATTAAACAATTTGACTGCCTTATTTATTGGAAAGTTATCAAAAGTTATAACGGGATCATTTCAGGAAATTCAGTAGATATTATAATTGCTTCATTTGATTTTTAAAGGAAAATAGCTAAAAACAGATATTAGTTGATGATTTTTAAAAATATACACAAAAAAGAAAGTATATTCCTACAAAATCATTACTTTTGAAATGGGTATTATAAATTTAGGGAGTTCCCTAACAAACAATTCAAAAAATGAGTAATTCAACTTTTAGATCCAACTGTGGGTTGGCCACAGGCTTGGATATTATTGGTGATAAATGGTCCTTATTAATTGTGAGAGACCTTATGGGGGGAAAAAAAACCTTTACAGAAATGAGGCTTTCTAAAGAGGGTGTGGCAACAAATATTTTAGCAGATAGGCTTAAAAACCTAAGTGCAAACAATATTATTTCCTTTTATCACGCCGCAGACAACAAAAAAACAAAGTATTATTTTTTAACCGAAAAAGGATTGGAATTATATACCATCCAATTGGAGGTTATGAGATGGACTTATAAGTTCTATCCTGAACAAGCATCTGATGACGTTGACTTTCTAGAGCAACTTTCTCAAAACACCACTCAAAAGATTTTTAAAAAGCATACTAAAATTTACCAGGATGAAAAGGATGCCCATTTTCATAAAATGAATCCTGACGGATAATTATATTGTGACCTTAAAAACAAAAAAAGGCGGACCGTTGGTCCGCCTTTTTTTTTGACCCTGCTTCAATATAATTATTTCTTTACGCCTAACTTTTTTAAAATGTCTTCCATTAAGCACCAATTGGTCAAAGATGATTGAAATAAATTAGCCCCTACAAAGGCTGTAAACCACAACCAATTTTGATTGACATAAATAGATAACGCAAGACTAATTAATATAAAAGATCCTGCAATTCCTTTGATCATTCTGTGTAACATATTATGGTGTTTTAATTAATCAATTTTATTTTATAAGCTTTGTTCTATTGGCACGACCACTGCGTGAATAGGACTAGCATCTTCAAGAGATTCGTTAAAGGCCCTTAAGGCTTGGAATAAAGGTGCAATTTTCTCTTCTGCCACAAAAGAAAATACCAATTCGGAATCTACTTGAATTCCGCTAGAGGCAAACCAATTTTTAATGGGTAAACTTTGGTCCGTTTCTTTATATCCGGAAATATCTGCACTGCTGTAAACAGAAATTCCTGCCTGCTTGAGTAGCGTTAATACCCTTGGCTTATGCGCGTCTATGGTGGTGATTATTAATAATTTCATAGGTCTTATTATTGATGATTTTTCTTTTCAATGAGGTAATAAACAAGGGGTACTACTAAAAGCGTCAATACCGTAGAAGCGATGGTACCGCCCATAAGTGAAATGGCCAATCCTTGAAAAATAGGGTCAAACAGAATCACAAAGGCTCCGATCACAACCGTACCTGCTGTAAGTAAAATAGGAGTGGTTCTCACTGCACCTGCCTCAATAACAGCTTCTTTAAAAGGAGCTCCCTCTTCCAATCTAATATTAATAAAGTCAATCAAGAGTACTGAGTTTCGCACCATAATACCTGCCAAAGCAATCATTCCAATAAATGAGGTAGCGGTAAAGAAAGCGTCTAACATCCAGTGACCTAGAATAATTCCGACTAAAGAGAGTGGAATAGCTACCATCATTACAATGGGTGCTTTAAAGTTCTGAAACCAACCCACAATAAGCATGTAGATAATCACAATAACCCCTAAAAATGCTAAACCTAAATCCCTAAAAACCTCCAGCGTAATTTGCCATTCCCCATCCCATTTAATGGTGTAATTAGATTCTGATGTAGGGGCACTAGCGTATAATTCATCCAAACTATATCCTGCAGGCAGGTCTATTTTGGCCAAAGTTTCTTCCATACCTAGAATGGCGTATACAGGGCTCTCTAAAGCTCCTGCCATATCTGCCAGCACATAAGAAACTCTTTTCTGATTCTTTCTGTAGATAGGTTGATCTGCCATAACTTCTGAAATATGAACAACGTCTTCTATGGCCACCAATTGACCCATTTGATTTTTAAGGTGTAGGCCAGCAATGGCATGGATAGAATTCTTATCTGTATGGTCTAATGTTAAAACCATAGGCACCTGTTGCGCTGCATTTGGCAAATAAAGATTGCCCAAGGAACTATTAGACAAGGCTAATTGAATCGTTTGAATAATTTGAGGTGCGCTCAAACCAAGTTTAGCAGCCTTCTCTTTGTCTATATCTAGGTGAAAAGTTTTGTGCTCAGCGGCTGCCATAGCGTCTACATCGACCACATCTGGAGTATCTTTCAACAAGGACTCTAATTGCTTGGCAATATGCACCTGCGTGTCATAATCAGGTCCATACACTTCTGCCACAATAGTAGATAGTACAGGTGGTCCTGGTGGCACCTCTACAATTTTTATATTGGCATTGTATTTTTTACCCAAAGCTTGAATGTCAGGCCTAAAGAGACTTGCAATTTCATGACTTTGTGAAGTTCTATCGTGCTTATCTACCAGATTTACTTGAATATCTGCCACATTCCCTCCTGACCTTAGGTCGTAGTGACGCACCAAACCATTAAAAGTAATAGGTGCGGTAGTACCCACATAGGACTGATAGTGAACCACCTCTGGTCTTGTTCTCAGGTATTGAGCTACTTCTTGAGCCACCGCCGCTGTTCGCTCTAAGGAAGTTCCTTCTGGCATATCTATAAGTACTTGAAACTCATTTTTATTGTCAAATGGCAGCATTTTTACAGCGACAGATTTAGTAAAAAACAATCCCATTGAAGCCAATAATAACAAGGTCGTTCCTCCTAAAAATAAGACCCTTGTTTTTTTATTTTCAAGTAAGGGTCTTTCATATTTATTATAAATCTTATAGATCCATGATTCTTCTAATGTTTTCTCCGCTTTTGAAGCCGCTCCAGGAACTTCTTTTTCTCTTAAAAAAAGGTACCCTAAATATGGCGTAATAGTAAGGGCTACAAAAAGCGACAAGATCATGGCTATAGAGGCTCCAATAGGCATTGGGGACATATATGGTCCCATTAAACCCGAAACAAAAGCCATAGGAAGCACAGATGCAATAACGGTGAATGTGGCCAATATAGTTGGGTTACCCACTTCATTAATGGCGTATAAAGCTGCCTGCTTAAATGGCAAACGCTTCATTTTAAAATGCCTATGCATATTCTCTGCAATAATAATAGAGTCATCTACTACAATCCCAGTCACAAAAACCAAGGCAAATAGGGTAATCCTATTCAGGGTATAGTCCATCATATAGTAACTCAACAAAGTCAAAGCAAACGTAATAGGTACTGAAAGAAATACGACCAAACCTCCACGCCATCCCATAGAAAGCATGACTACTATTGTCACCGCTATAATAGCGCCAATAAGGTGCATTAATAATTCAGATACCTTTTGAGAAGCAGTTTCTCCATAATTTCTACTAACGGTTACCTGAACTTCATTTGGAATAAGATTTTCTTTTAAATCTTCTATTTTATTGAGGATTTGTTCAGAAATCTTCATAGCGTCTGCCCCTTTGCGTTTGGCCACTGAAAGTGTTACAGCAGGGTACTCTGAAGGGTATGCTGTTAGATCTTCCCCACTAGCGGCACCATAGCCCATGTGAACATAATCTATGGCTTGTTGGGGTCCATCTAGAATTTGTGCCACTTGTTTTAAGTAAATCGGGCTTTGACCCTTCACACCAATCACAATATTAGCAACTTCTGCTGCACTTGATAAAAAGGATCCTGTTTGAACGGTGAAATTCTGGTCCTGGGCATTAAAAGATCCGGTATTTAGTTGGGCATGATTGGCAGACAGCATTTGAGCTACCGTGTTAAAGTCCAATCCTGCTGCTGTTAATTTCTGAGGATCCAGCACCACACTTAATTGTCTATTTCTACCGCCAATTAATTTGGTGCTAGAAACATCTGTTATTTTCTTAATCTCTGAGTCTACCTCTTGAGCCAATTGCTTTATTTGATAGTCGTCCATCTGATCACTCCACAAGGTAATGCCCAGCATAGGAACGTCGTCAATAGCCCTTGTTTTGACCAGTGGCATGGTTACGCCTGCTGGCATTAAATCCATATGTTTATTGATCTCATTGTATAATTTTACATAGGAGCGTTCTATATCTTCTCCTACATAGAATTGAACAATCACCATGGCTTTTTCTTCCATAGCGGTAGCGTACACATACTCTACCCCTTTAATATTAGAGAGTAGTTTCTCTAAGGGCTTTATTACCCTAGCCTCAACAGCTTGTGGACTCGCTCCTGGATAACCAACAAAGATGTCTGCCATAGCAACGTCTATCTGAGGTTCTTCTTCTCTAGGAATCAAAAAAGAACTGTACACCCCTACTACCATAAATACAATCATGAGTAGTACAGTAAGCTTGGAATCTATAAATACTTTGGCAATTTTGCCTGCTAATCCTTCTTTCATAAATGATTAATTTTGAACGTCTAAGGCTACGCCGTTATACATTTTGGATTGGGCATGGAGCACATAGGTCTCCCCTGCTACCAAACCAGATAACACCTCCACAGATTCATTATGCTCTTGTCCTAAACGCAACCATCTCAGCATGGCCGTATTTTGCGCGCTAAGCACATACACTCCCTTTAATTGTCCTTTCGTTACTATGGCCTTTAATGGAACGTATAGCGTCTCTTTTTCTTTATTAGAAGCATTAAAATAAATACTGGCATACATTCCAGATAATAAAGGGGTAGTATCTCCATTTAAGGTGATTTTCACCCTGTATTGTCCTGCGGTGTTTTTGGAAGACAATCCAAGTTCAGTAATAGATCCTTTTAGCGTCCTTTCACTAGGGTGCACTTTAACCGTAACGGTATCTCCTATTTTATAATCTCCAATGTACTCACTTCCTACAGAGGTCCAAATATCAAATCCATTACCCCCTTCTATTTCTAATAAAGGCATTCCCGGCTGAGCCATATCTCCCTGATTTATAAAACGATTGGTCACTACTCCATCATAAGGCGCCCTAATTTGAGTAAAAGCTTGTTGGGCTTTTGCCATTTCTAGCTGAGCCTTTGCTTGACTATAAGCAGTTTCAGCGCCCACAAAAGCTGTTTTAACCCCTTCGTATTCTCTAACGCTAACACTGTTTTTTTCAAACAACACTTTATAAGCAGCTAAATCATTTTGAGCCAATTTAAAAGCAGCCTCAGCAGCATTCACACCAGATTGTGCTGCTAATGCAGCAGCGTCTATATCTCTATTGAATAAGGTCATTAACACCGTTCCTTTTGAAACTTTATCTCCCAATGACACTGATATTTGCTGAACAGTCCCCATCATTCTGGTACTGAGATTACTCGTTTTTGAAGCGGCTAAATAACCGCCAGCTACTGCGTCCGTTATTAAAGGAGACGTCTTTGCTACTGCTGTACTCACTACCACAGCCTTTGAAGCACTGTTCACTGTTTCCTGTTTTTCTCCACAGCTCAATAGAGTAGCTAATGGGAATAGGGTTAAAAATATTTTGATCGTTTTCATGTCTGTGATTATTCTTGGGTTAAAAATTTTAAATATGCTTTGGTATAATTGTAATTAAAGATTGCTTGGGCGAAAGACAATGATTTCTGCGCCAACTGTGCCTGACTTTCCAGGACATCACTCGTGTGTGCTAATCCCGTTTCAAACCTGTTTTGGCTTATGGCCACCACTTCCTCCAATTGAGATACCGCCAAGCCAGCTGTTTCTAATTGTATACTAGCAATGTCTAGCTGACTTTTGGCCTTATTAAAAAGTAGCTCACTCTCATTTTTATACTGAACAGCCTGCTCAGCCGCTTTGTAGAAATTAGCCTTTGCTTTTTTAGCACCCCCAAATTGTTGGCCTCCTTTAAACAAGTTCCATTTTAGCTGAGCCCCAACCATATAGCTTTCTGCTCCAGTGCCAAAAATAGAGGTGTCATGAAGCTCATAGGAACCAAAAGCATTTAATGTGGGTAAAAACTGCATCTGAGCAGCCCTATATTTATACTTCATAGCGTTGGTGACTAAATCCAAAGCTTGAATGTCGGCCCTTTTTAAAGGGCTATAGAAAAAATCCTGAGATTCTACAGCTAAGGCCAATGAATCTGAGGGAACATATTGAATATCCTGTGAGGCATTCATAAGCATGGCCACCTGGGCCGACGCTACCCTAACACCACTTCTAGCCTCTTCTAACTGTGCTTTTCGCTCTCCAACAGCTACCCTAACAGACAACACATCTGAACGTAATAAGTGCCCTGCTTCATACCTATCTTCTGCAATTTTCAAATAAGCATTCGCTGTTTTTAATGCCTTTTCTAATACAGATACAGCCTTGTAAGACAATTGCATCTCCATATATGCCCTTGTTAAAGAAAGCGTTATATAAGCTTTAGTTCTAGATTCTTTTAATTCCGTAGCTTCAAAAGCACTTTTAGCAGCCTTACGGTTCATAAAACCATCCATATTTAGTAAAGGTTGTTGCACACTGAAAACAGTGGCAAAATCTTTTGTTTCAGAAGGATTGTTAAGAATAATTGGATTAAAATCTGAGGCCTCTATCTGAGCCTGATTTAAACCCAAACCAAAAGCCATTAGTGGGTTATTCGTAGCTACTGCCGTATGACTCAAAGATACTTGTGGCAATAACACCGCTCTGGTTTGATTATAATCTCCCTGTGCGGCTAATGTTTCCGCAGCAGCTACTTTCAAATTTGGATTGTGCTCCATTACGGCTGCAGCAAAAGCTTCCTGCGAAATGGATTGCTGTGTTACTTCTTGCTCTTGTGCCACTAATTGTGCGGTGCTCCAGCAAAACAATCCAACAAAAAATAAGGTACTGTATTTCATCTGTATGGTAATTTTACACAAATCTAAGGGCAACTTATTCCTTGGAGCGTAACAATAGTTACCAAGCATTTGGGATAAAAAAAAGCGCCCTGTAGGGCGCTTTTACAATTTTAAAAGAGGGCGTATTATGGTCTTGTACCTCCATGTCCTCCGGCAACTACAATCAATATTTTGATGCTTAGAAAAACAAATACAAAAAATTGAATAATAGGATTAAATCTTTTAAAATGGGTATATCTAGAAATTTTCATAAGTATAAATTAAAGATTATTATTCAGGAATGAGCCACCAAAAAGGTTTCATTTTAGCTTTGTAAATAAAGGCATAGTGAAGGGCTAATTTTAACCAATGACCAGCCAATCCAATAGATCCAAAAGTTTTTCCTAACGCCCTTCCATGCGTATCTGGATATTTTTCAAAATCAGGAACAATAGGGAAAGTAGTAATGCTCACACCACTCCCCTTCAGTGGGCCGTACCCGGCCGATGCTATACAGGCAGCACCCATATTAGCCATAGAACCTTTATGAGCAGAAGTGTTTTTTCCTTTAATTCGGTCAATAATCGTATCTGCTACTAATTTAGCCGTTATACCAGAGGGCATTCCTGTTCTTGGCGGGGATGGGGAAATATCAGTACCATGAATACTTTTACGTGGTTTAGAAATTGCGTGTGGTGGTGCAAAAGCAATTCCTGGAGCAAAAATAGTATCAAAAGAAGGGTTCTGATACGTTTCTGGCCAATCTTGTGCACGCCATTGCTCATAAGGTTTTGGCGTATAATCTGCATCTACAACCATAAAACCTTTAAAAAGTTGCGGCGTAATATCTGAACCTTCTTTATTAAAAGCCTTAAAGCCATGTCCTGTAAAGGCTGGGATTAACATAGCAAAATCATAGGAGATATGGGCATACGTACCATCTAATGTTTCATAATGCGCCTCATGATCTTTAATTTCATGAACCGCAGCGCCTAAAATAGCCTCTATGCCACGTTCTCTAAATATTTGAGATACCATTTCTCTAGAACTCACAGACGTACCCCCATAACTGAGTAACATCCCATCCATTCCAAAATCGCCCAACTCATATTCATTTGAAAGCCAAGTGATGGTAGCCATATCCCTCACTTTGTGTTTTCTCAATTCTTGTTCCACATTTAAGATGTATTCAAAAGCGGCACCTTGACAAGTCGCTTTACCGTGACCCGTACCTATTACAATAGATATTTTTTTCCCAGATTTCATTCTGTCTATCTGAGTTTTTAAACCTTCCCAAGCATGCTCAGCGTGCCCATATGTACACACAGAGTAGGTGCCATTTTCTCCTGGCACTAGTCCAGGCGTAGCGTCAAAAGCCAATTTTGGTCCGGTAGCATTGATTAAATAATCATAGGTCATCTGGGTTATTTGCCCTTTCTTTTCACCCACCACATACTCAATAGTTACAAATGGTTTTTGAACTTCCATATTTCCTTCAGGCCAAAAATCAATTACTTTAGCCTGTTCGTATTGAATGTTCTTTTTCTGGTATACAGGAGCTAATGGGAACAACAATGATTCTGGCTTCATTCTACCAATTCCTACCCAAATATTAGATGGAACCCACTGATAATTGCTGTTTGGAGAAACCACTACAACTTCATGTGAATGGTCCAATTTTCTTCTTAAATGTGAAGCGGCTACATGACCTGCAATACCAGCTCCAAGTATAACTATTTTTGACATGGTTTAATGTTTATTTAAAATTAGGCATATAAAATCCTAGGCAGCGTAACATCTGTTACACAAACCCCTTATAATTAGATAGGTAAGAATTAATAACTGGTTTCGTCCAGTATTACCTTACCTTTAAAAGTTCTGTACACAAAAAAGGTGTACCCTAGTACCAAAGGGGTCCCTATAGCTACAATAATTAACATTGTTTGGAGCGACAAAGTGGAAGACGCAGCGTTGTAAATATCAATATGATACAATGGATCTACTGTAGAAAGTAATAAATTAGGGTATAACTCTACTGCCACCAATACCATCATTAATGCTATGGTTAAGGTAGAAAACAAAAAAGCACTCCTAAACTTCTGCTTGGAAGCTAATCTAGGCACATTAGCAATACTCAAGAAAGTCAGTAGTGGTACAATAAATAATATAGGTGTTTCTCTAAAATCATTAGACAAGTGAGGGATGTAGAGCAATGTGTACAAAGAAGTTATTCCAAAAGCTACCATGAAAAATATCATGCCTTTTTTTAATAAGGTAGCCATTTTAGCATATAATCTTCCTTCTGTTTTGAGTAGTAAATAAATAGCCCCATGGGTCATAAACAAACCAAGGGTAGTAAATCCAGTCATTATAGCATAGGGATTTAGAAATTCAAAAAAACCATTCCCTTGGTACAAATATTTTGGACCTATAGCTATTCCCTGTAATACATTTCCCATGACAACACCCAAAAGAAAGGCCAATAAAATACTGGAAATACTATAAGAAATATCCCATGTTTTACGCCACCATAGCATGGGTTCTTTAGATCTAAATTCTATAGAGATAGCTCTAAATATTAGGCTCACTAAGAATAGCATAAATGGAATGTACATTGAAGAAAACAGAGTTGCATACATAACTGGAAAACCAGCGAAAAGCGCTCCTCCTCCAATAACCAACCAGACTTCGTTTCCGTCCCATACAGGACCAATAGCATTTAATGCGATTCTTCTACTTTCTTCTTTTTTCAGAAATAAGTGCCAAGCACCCGCGCCAAAATCAAATCCATCTAAAATAGCATACCCAGAGAACAAGCCTCCTACTACTAAAAACCACCAAGTGGGATAATCAATTCCAAGTAAAGTCTCCATAACTATATTTTATTTACCTATTACTGCAGTTGCAATTCCTTTTGTATTTGGCCTATCCTGATCCTCATGAGTGTCAAATGGACCGTGCTTTATTTTCTTATTGAGAAGGTATATGAACAATGTGAATAATAGGGTATACACTAAAAGAAACAACACCAGTGAAAATATAATTTGATTGTCTGTAACTGCTTGAGAAAAGGCATCTGAAGTTCTTAATAAACCGTACACTACCCATGGCTGTCTTCCCATTTCTGCTGCAAACCAACCTACTTGATTCGCTATTTGAGGTAAAATTGCGGCGAATACAAAAATCCATAGCAACCATTTCTTTTCAAACAAGGTGCCCCTCCACCAATAAAAAGAAGCTAATAAAGTCAAGGCAATTAATGCCATTCCTATGGCTACCATTATATGATAAAATTGAAAAACAGCATTTACCTGCCCTGGCCTATCTTCAGGTTTAAAAGCATTCAATCCTTTAACGGGTGCGTCAAAATCATATTCCAATAAAAAAGATAAGCCTCCAGGAATTTTTAAACCACTCACCGTTTCATTTTCCTTGTCTACCCAACCAAATAAATACATGTCTGCTGGACCATTTTCATCAAAATGACCCTCTAAAGCAGCTAATTTTGCAGGCTGATTCACCGCTACCCCTTCTGCAGATTTATGACCAGTAAATAACTGCCCTAATGAAAAAACAGTAGCTACAACTAGCGCAATTTTAAAAGCCGTCTTAGAAATAGCGACGTATTTCCCCTTCACCAAATAATAGGCGTGCACACTCAAAACTAAAAATGCCCCTGACAAGAAAGCCCCTAGCCACACATGTGTAAGTCTATCTACAGAAGAAGGATTAAAAACCATCCCCCAGAAATCTGTGATTTCTGCCCTAGCCTCAAAACCTTCACCTACAATATGGTATCCTGCTGGAGTTTGTTGCCAACTATTTGCCACAACAATCCATACCGCAGAAAACATAGAACCTAAAAATACACCTATGGTAGAAACTAGATGCACCCAAGGCTTTACCCTATTCCATCCGAATAGTAATATTCCTAAAAAACCACTTTCTAAAGCAAAAGCAAAAATACCTTCAGCCGCTAGGGCACTTCCAAATATATCACCAACATACCTTGAGTAAACCGCCCAATTAGTTCCAAATTCAAACTCCATGACTATACCAGTCACTACACCAATCCCAAAAGTTAGGGCAAATATCTTAGTCCAAAATTTAGCTAGAGTGTGGTATTCTAGCTTCTTTGTTTTAATATACATGCTTTCAAAAACAACCATCAGAAGCCCCAATCCTATACTTAAAGGAGGGTAGATATAATGAAAGGCAATAGTGAAAGCAAATTGAATTCTAGCTAAAATTTCTGTTTCCATAATAGTATTTTAATCAAAGTTAGCTGTTGGAACTATAGCAATCAGTAACATAAGTTACCTTCAAAAAAAAAGGATGCCGTAGCATCCTTTTTTTTAAACGTTTTCTCCTTTCATCATCTTATTCCAATACAAATAAGGTAACATGTACTTTTTAAGCATCCATAAACGCCAGTGTTCTTTGGAGGAATCTCTGATCAGTAATTGTTTTAATTTAGGGTCTGGAATAAAATTATTCTTATAATCAAATTCCGCTAGAACCATTTTCCCGTAACCAGTGACTAAAGGGCAAGAAGAATAGCCATTATAAGATTTATTTGTAGCTTCTTTATGTGCTAGTAACAACATTAGATTATCTACTACAATGGGAACTTGTTTTCTAATAGCGGCACCAGTTTTTGCGGTTGGTAAACCAGCTACATCTCCCAAACCAAAAATATTTTTATACTCCGTATGCTGCATACTTCCATGATCTACAGACAACCAACCAGCATCGTTGACCAAATTAGATTCTTTAACGAATTTAGGCGCTGTTTGCGGAGGAGCAAGATGAAGCATGTCAAATGGAATTTCAATAATAGCATCTCCGGACATTTTTTCTCCTAAGGCATTATTTTCATTAATCACACATTGATTTTCCCCTTCTGCTGTGTGCTTAAAATAGGCTATTTTTTTATCTGCATCTATCTTGAAAGGCGCGTAAAAAGGCTTAAAGTGAATTCCATAACGCTCTATCACTTTCATCAGGGTGTTTTTAATCACAGGCACACCAAAAATAACAGATCCTGGAGTAGCAAAAATAACATTGGTATCTTTCGCAACGCCAGATTTTCTAAAATAATCAGCCGCCAAATAGGCTATTTTTTGAGGAGCTCCACCGCATTTAATAGGTGTAGTAGGCTGGGTAAATAAGGCATTACCTCCTTTGAAATTTTTAATAGTTTCCCAAGTGTGCTTTGGATCGGTATAATTAGAACAAACAATCCCTTTCTCCATAGCTTCTGGAAGCCCTTCAATCAAGGATGGATCCATAACCAATCCTGGTGCAACCACTAAAAATTCATATCCAATTTGCCCTGAATTTTTAGTTTCTAAGGTATTTTCATCTGCATTGAATGAAGTGACAAAATCTTTTATCCAGCTAGCCTTTTGAGGAATTAAACTAGCCATAGATCTAGCAGTATTGTCATAATCATAGGCTCCTGCTCCCACCAAAGTCCATGCAGGTTGGTAGTAATGCGTATCTGCTGGGTCTATGATAGCAATATCTAAATGGTTGTTTTTCTTAAGTAACTGAGTAGCGGTCATTATACCGGCTGTTCCACCGCCTATAATAACAATTTGATGTTGTTTTTTCATTGGTCTGGTTAATGTTTAATCCTTAAATATAACCAGTCAAAACTTTAATCTTTGTAACAATTGTTACATTAATCCTTCTTTCCAATTTTACCAGTGGCACAACTAATGAATGAGTTTGCTTTTGATTTTAAAGTGTTTTTAGCTGTCACAGATGGGTAACCTAAACCTTCTAATAGACTCTTAACCTCTAATGCGTCATTAAAATCATGGTATTGAAAAGAAACCATAGCATTAGATACGTCTACAGAAACATCCTGAACATTAGGTAAAGAAGACAATGCTTTGTTAATTGTGTTGGCACAACCACCACACCTTAAATTTTGAACAATAATGGATGTTTTCATATGCGATTTATTTTTTATTATATCCATGAGGTATAGCCTCCTCTAAGGTCATATACTTCATTAAAGCCCAAAGTGACTAAAATTTTAGCCGCCTTTCCACTCCTATTTCCCGACCTACAATAGAGATATACCGGCTTAGAAGAATCTAATTTTTTAAAAGCCGTTTCCATGGCTGCTCTGTTAAAAAAGTCAATGTTTTTGGCATTTGCAATCGCACCTGATTTAAACTCAGAAGCCGTTCTAACATCTATAAGTTGTGTCCCTTTATTCGCAATACCTGCTTTGAAATCTTCAATACCCAACACCTTAATGTGGTCTGAAGAAGGGCTTGATCCAAATAGTTTACTTAAAAATGACATAATAACTTTTTTGTTAATTAATTTATATGGTAGTTAGAATATGATTTGGGTTAGAAAGCATTTTAAAAAAAGAGCAGCAGTCTCCCACTGCTCTTGATTAACCAACCAAATTATAATCACAAGTCTGTCCATTTACTTGTTTGAATCAAAGTTACACCAACGGAAGTGTTTAGAAAGTAACTATTGTTACACAGCTTATTTCATTTGAAACTCTCCATAAAAAGAGGTAGCTTTATTTAAAATTCAACTGGTATAAATGTTTCAAGAGCATCAACGTTTTAATCAATGGTGGGTATGGGGTATCATTATTGGAGTCACTAGTATTCCACTGATTGGCATCTATTACCAG
>JAQWTF010000017.1:0-4429 GCA_029242825.1 Flavobacteriaceae bacterium
AAAAAAGAATAATTAAACATTGATGAAATATCTTATAATATCACTTTTGTTTTTGGCTACGATGTGTCAAAAAGATGATGAAGATACTTGTATAATTGACCCACCTGACTTAAATGTGGTGTGCATTCAAATTTATCAACCTGTATGTGGTTGTGATGAAGTTACTTATTCAAATGATTGCTATGCAAATGCAAGCGGTATTTCCAGTTGGGTAGATGGAGAATGTAACGACTAATCAATAGACATGTTCTCTTACTCACCTTAAGAACAATTAATTAAATGAAAGAAAACATAAAACTCGGACTTAAAGAAAATTGGAAGCAGTTTACTCTTTTAGTTATCGTTAATGCTTTTGTAGGAGGGATGATAGGAATGGAACGCACTATTTTCCCCCAATTTGCAGAATTACAATTTGGTGTGGCTTCAAAAACAGCTATATTATCTTTCATCACTGCTTTTGGAATTTCAAAAGCAATAGCCAATTATTACGCAGGAAGGTTTTCTAATAAATTTGGACGGAAAAATTTACTTCTTTTTGGTTGGGCTCTCGCAATACCAATTCCTTTTTTGCTTATGTATGCCCCGAGTTGGACTTGGGTGATTATTGCCAATGTGTTATTAGGGATTAGTCAAGGTCTTACTTGGAGTAGTACAGTAGTAATGAAAATAGACCTTGTTGGAGAAAAAGACCGAGGCTTTGCAATGGGCTTAAACGAATTTGCGGGTTATTTTGCTGTTGGTGTAGTTGCATTTTTAACAGGTTATATCGCCAATACCTATGGCATTACTCCTTATCCATTTTATATTGGAATTTTCATTTCCATTTTTGGTTTTTTTATGACGTTATTATGGGTAAAAGATACTCGAATTTTTTTTAGTAAAGAGAGTGCAACAAACAATACCTTACAACTTAACAATGTGTTTGTAGAAACAACATACAAACACAAAACCTTAAGTTCAGTAACACAGGCGGGACTTATTAATAATTTGAATGACGGAATGATTTGGGGTTTACTTCCAATAGTTCTTTTTTCGTTAAACTTTAATAACAAAAACATTGGAATAATTACAGCTATTTACCCAACAGTTTGGGGTATAGGACAATTTTTTACAGGAAAAATGTCCGACCATTATTCAAAAAAGGCTATGTTATTCTGGGGTATGCTAATACAAGGTTTAGCCATTTTACTTATACCATTTAGTAGTGAATTTTATGCTTTGGCTTTTATTTCTTCAATTTTAGGTTTCGGAACGGCATTGGTTTATCCAACTTTCTTATCTACTATTGCACAGGCGACAAGTCCAAAACAAAGAGCAGAAAGTATAGGGACTTTTAGATTTTGGAGAGATATAGGGTATGCTTTTGGAGCTTTAATTTCTGGGGTAACTGCCGATTTATTCGGTATTCAATACGCTATATTTCTTATTGGTGGACTAACTATAATGTCATCACTTATAATCAAACTCCGTATGCCAAAACAAATAAAAAAGAAAAATTAAATACTCAAATAATTTTTAACATCTTACATATTGAAAATCAGTTAGTATAGCTCCACATTTAAAAAATTTATTTGAAAAAGTATTCTCTGAAAAATACACACATATTGTCAGAAATACAGGATTCATTGTGTGTGCAATTTTGATTAGATTATCATTTGGAACTACTGGTTTAACCAATGTAGTATTGATTATTTCAAGTGTTGTCTTTGGCTTGTTAATTCTTAAAATTTTTAATTTAAGCGAAAAATTAGCTTAGTGATTTATGCGAATAGTTTAATTAGCTTCTAATTAAAGTCATAGACACAAAACTTTTAAAAAAAATAGATTTTTGAGCTAATTTCATTACAATAAATACTCTGTGGTCATAAAATTTGAGGATTCTGACTTGAGCAGATTTTTAATAATTTCTTTGTTTTTAGAGCTGTCTTTAGCTGCCACAAATGTCCTGATTGAAAAAGACCTCAATGCGTCATAAACGCTGAGGGTTCCAACAGCAGAATTTTTTCTACCTGCAAATGGATATACATCAGGCCCTCTCTGGCAAGCACTGTTGAGGTTCACCCTGCACACTAAATTTGCCAAAGCATCTATTAGTGGGCCTAAATTTTCAATATTTTCTCCAAATAAACTTACCTGCTGTCCATAGTCTGAGGCTGCCATATCGTTAAGAGGAACGTCTATATCGCTATAGGATATAATAGGGATTATAGGACCGAATTGTTCTTCATGGAATAACCGCATTTTATTGTTTACGGGGTACATAACCGCTGGGTATGAAAAATTATCTGTTAATTCACCGCCTTTTTTATTCATTACCTTAGCCCCGTGTTTAATGGCATCTTTAATGAGCTCTTGAATATAGGCTGGTTTTGAAGTTTCAGGAAGCGGTGTCAAAAATGTGTCTTCCCATGGCATACCAAAGGCTAAATGATCTACTGCTTTTGAAAAAAGTTCATTGAATTTTGAAACAATAGATTCATGAACATAAATCACTTTCAATGCGGTACACCTTTGACCGTTAAACGATAGTGCGCCAGAAATACATTCTGCTACTGCATGATTTAAATCTGCGTCTGCTAAGACAATCGCAGGATTTTTTGCTTCTAATCCCAACACGAGTCTCAATCTATTTTTATTAGGGTGTAAATCCTGAAGTGAAACAGCAGACGAGCTGTGCCCAATTAACGCTAAGACATCTATAATGCCTGTTTTCATTATAGGGGCGGCAATACTTCTCCCCCGACCAAAAACAATATTAACTACCCCAGGAGGAAAACTTTCTTGAAATGCTTTTAGTAAGGGTGTAATTAATAAGACGCCGTGTTTGGCTGGTTTAAAAACAGCTGTATTTCCCATTATGATTGCTGGTATGAGCAAACAAAAAGTTTCATTGAGGGGGTAGTTGTATGGGCCAAGACATAAAACAACACCAATGGGTCCCCTCCTAATATGAGCCAAAACACCATCTTGTTCTTCAAATCTAGAAGCTTTCCGGTCTATATTTTTGTAGGCCTCTATGGTATTATTTATATAGTCAATTGTTCTGTCGAATTCCTTGTATGAATCTGATTTGTTTTTACATATTTCCCACATTAAAAGTTTCACTACCGTTTCTCGGTGTGTTTTCATTTTTTCTACAAAAGTTTCCATACATTTTAATCGATCAGTAACAGACATGGTAGGCCAGATGCCTTTACCGCGATTGTAAGCTTCATTGGCAGCATTAACTGCCTCTAAAGCAGTCTCCTCTCCCATATCTGGAACGGATCCCAAAAATGTTGGACCAAAATTTCCTAGCGCGTCTTGAGAACCAATGACCGAGTATACTTTTGTCATTTGACCAGTCCATTTTTTTATAGTGCCATTAACCAAATATGAATCACTATTTATAGGTTTTAATTGAAATGCTTCAGGAATTTTTATATCACTCATAACAATTTGATTTTTAGTAATTTACTAAATATATGAAATTTTAATCAATAAAAATTTCTTTCAATGCTTGAATGAGCTACACTCATAAAACATAGATAAATACTAAATAGATTACAACTTGCGCTATTATGAGCGTTGTGAAATTTCTAAAAAATTCAAATAAATTTCAACTAAATTTTTATGGTTTTCAGGAGATGAATTAGAGGGAATTTATGTGGGCTTATGGCCTGTAACCATATTGGCTTTTTCTGTTGCCCTTAGGCAAAGTAGAAGGGATGCAAAATAATAGTGATATGGATAATAAGATAATGTTTATTGTCGGATCGGTTATTTTTGTAATCTATATATTTTTTTATTTCAAGATTGTACTCAGAGGGCGTAAGAAAAAAGACTAGTTGATCAATAAGTCTCAAATTATGTAACTTTTACTTCTCTTTTTAAGATATAATGTTACCTTTGCGTTACATTAATATTTAAAAACTTTAGAAATGGAAGCGCATATAATTATACCGATCATTGGAATGTTAGTAGGGGTATTAATACCTGTAGCGGTATTTATTTGGCAGTACAAGGACGCCAAAGGAAAGCGAGAGGCCGTTATTGAGATCGCCAAAAATTTAGACAGCCCAGCAAAAGTAGAGGAGCTGTTGCATATTTTTGAGGAGCGAAAGCAGCAACCTATAGATTACCGTAGGGGCGGGGTTATTACCCTTTTTGTAGGACTAGGCCTTTATGCGCTCGGTTACTATTTTCTTGGAAATATTCTAAAAGGCGCAGGCGCTTTGGTTGGATTAATTGGTATAGGCGTATTGATTGCCGGTTATCTCTATCCAAATACAGGAGCAGAGTTAACAGACGCTGTAGAGGAATTTGAGAAGAAATAATCTATGGGTAAAGACCATAAGAAACTTTTAAATAATTTAGAGCGCATTAGAAAAGCTGCGGGTTTAACACAGCAAGAGATGTCTGTAAAGGCAGAGGTTTCAAGAAAGAGCAT
>JAQWTF010000039.1:0-5607 GCA_029242825.1 Flavobacteriaceae bacterium
AAGGCCTTTAAGGGGTTGTCATTGGGAGAGCTGTTTTTAGGCATGTGGTGGGTTCTAAGAGTGTCTTGTTTATTTCACCAGGATAACTTAGCCGTTTTTGGCTATAGAAGCCCCTTGTTGTTGTGGCGTTTTCGCGTCTGGATGTAGCGCAGAAACCCCCTTGGGCCTCATGCTACACTTGGCATTAAACACTGCGCCTGGGCTTATGGCTAGTTTTTGCGTATAAATCTGGCCTTCTATTTTGGCGGTTTCTTGTAAATTCAACAATTCCGCTACCTCTAATTCTCCTTCAAAACCTCCGGCAATGTCTGCCTGAACACAAGAGACATTTCCAGTAATTTTCCCTGAGGCACCTATGACCACCTTTCCTGTAGTAGTCAGATTTCCCTCTAACACACCGTCTATTCTAAAGTCTGCGTGAGAAGAAATATCTCCTTTTAGATGGGTGGTGGCCTCTATTCTATTGGGTTGGCTGCCCTGATCTTGTCCTTTGTTATTTTCTGAAAACATGATTTTCTGCTTTAGTACGCTCCCTATTGATCGGTATCTAAAGACTCCATTAAATACTTGCGATAGTCTGCCATGTTTTTATAGAGCTGTAAGATTTTATAGTGAGATCCTAAAACTACAAAAATCTCTTGGTTTTTTAACGCTTTGGTTTTAAAATATGGGTGTTTAACCAAGCTTTTCGCAGCTACATTGTCTTTTATTTTGGTGATTACGTAAAATGTTTTTCCTGGCGAAAACACTTCCCTGCTCAAAGAAAGCGAAGGAAACAATGTCTCGAATTCTTTGTGATAATTGTTCCATGCCAAAGAATCATGGGGAGTTTCATGCAGCAGGACTACATAATGTCTGTCTGCCGCAGGTAATTGGTCAAAGCGCGCATTGGGAGGGGCTGCTTCAAACTGATCAAGACTCTTTTGGGCCTGAATGGCTACAGGGGTCTTAAGGTATTTTATGGGCAATTCTTTCAGGGCGCTCTTGTAGGCCGAAAGGCCGTACAGGCGCCCGATGGTATTTGCTTGGATAAGCGCAATGGGCGCGCCCTTAGGGTCTTCTAATAACTCAGACAGCCACTGGGTGCTCTCTTGGAGTACCGCACTAAAGTCTTGTGTGTCAAAAGAAGCCAATAAGGCCTTGTAGCGACTGTTAAACTCCGCTTCTTTTTGGGCTCCTAAAGTTGGGTTAAGCAAGACTTTGGCGTAATCTGAATCTGGATGGTTTCTAATAATCCTGTCCCGCAACACTGCAGCGTTTATATTTCCCGCTTCGCTGTAAAGCATATAAAGGGCGTAGAGTGTGGGGACTAAAGTTTTTGGTGTTGCGGGTTTGTCTACCAAAGTGCCCCAACGGTCCGCTGCAAGATCTGGCCTTTTAAAAAAGTCTTGGTACAATTTTCCTGACTGATAATGCCCCTCTTCCCAAAGCGCATTTAAAGCTTCAATGGCTTGAGCTCCTTTTGGGATGCTGTCTAGATAAGCGGTTTTTAAGGCCGCCCATTCTTCTGTTGTCTTGAAAGCTGTTGCCGTAGCAGTTTGAGTTGGCAGCAATTTGTCTGGCGCATTAGTCCCGCCTTTGTATGGCGCTTGAGAAGCGGTTTGGTCCTCGATGGTCTTTGGGCTAATGATCCAACGCCAATTGTCTGCCAAGCCGCGGTCTCCCCACTGCTGCTCAAATACTTGTTTCCCTCTGGCCAAACTGGTGGCATTGTAAAAATAAAAATTCGAGGGCTTGCCTATGCTATTAGAAGCTGAATTGGTTGTGTTGCTATTGGAGGCTGAATTAGTTGTGTTTTTATTGGCTTTGGAGGGCCTCGTTACACCCGATTCAAGTCCATTGTTTTGTTGAGATAAATAGTCTAACTGCAACAGGGAATCTTTTCGCTTGGCGGTGTTAATGATCTCTTGAACAAAAGTTTCTTGGTCTTTTGGAGATAAGGCGGCGAGCCTTAATAAGCTGTCAGATGTCGCAATTTGCTTTTCGTAATAGACCAGGTCTTCAATGCCCGATAATTTTTTTCTCGTTCTGAAATAGTCCATACTGCTTTCTGCAAGGTTTTGAGACAGGGAGTCATAGTAAAAACCCGCTGTTTCAAAGCGATCTTGATCAAAGTGAATTTGGGCCAATAATCGGTAGTTCTCCGCATTTCTCTTAAGGTCTTGGTTCGTTTTCCTAAGTGATTTATTGGCGTAAACAATGGCTAAAGAGTCCTGATTCCTAGCCCTGAGCAGTTGTGATTTTTCAAAATATATACGGTCTAAAAAATTCTTGTACTCCCAATTGTGCTCCATTTTACTCAGAGCGCCTATGGCTTCTTTATCTGTATTGCCTGCCTTGGCTTTTAAGAACAAGATCTGAAGTTTAGATTGCACTAAAAAAATGGGGGAAATTCTACGGTTGAGCGACACTACATTTTCATAGGCCCAAAGGGCGCTGTCTTCTTTTTGTTGTGTCTGATACAACTGTCCCAGTAGGTAGCCGTATCTGGCTTTTTTTAAGGGCTTTTTACTAAACGCCTGTGCCTTTTTCAGGTCCCAACTGGCAGAGTCTATCTGTTGGAGATCTAAGTGTGCTTGGGCTCTTGTGGCATAGGCATCGGCCAAGACTTGGCCTTTTAATTTTCGGTATTTTAAGAGCCTATTGATATTTTCTAAGGCTATGGCCTCATTGCCTAGCCTGAGGTTGGTTTTCTCTTTCCATACCCTCACTTCGTTGAGTTTATTACTGGCAGGGTAGCGCCTAATAATATAATTAAACGCTTCCAAAGCAGGTACAAAGCGTTGGTCGTAATACCTGGCCCTACCTAAAAGTGCGTAAGCTGCAACCATTTGACTGTTTTTCTCCTCCCCTTTAATGGTCATGCCGTGTTTGGCAATGGCCTTGGCGGCTTTTTGTTCCGCAAGTGAAAAGGGGCTTTGTGTGGAGGTTGACGCTAGTGGAGTAGTGTTTTTTGAGGCAAAGCGTTCTATGGGAAGGGGTTCCCAAAAATTTTCCTGATAACCATCCTGAAGTCCGTCCCAAGCCTGTTCAAAGGCCATTTCTCCGTTAAAAACCACATTGAATTTGCTGTTTAAGGCGTGCCATTCTCGGTTTAAAAAACGGTCTTTTTTGGTGGAACAAGCAGTCAGCAGTAGACCAAAAAACAACAAAACAGCACAACGCGACCCTCTTTGAATTAAGGGGCATGCTTCATTTGGGAAATCCTTTGTTTTATGAGTGGTCTTGATCTTCATAAGGCACCTACAAACCTAAAACTAAAAAAGCAAGGTTTTGGTATGTAGCCCCTAAAATTATTTTTCTGAGGGGTCACTGGCAAACGCGTTGTGGTCTTATGACGCCTTATCTTCAGGACTGCTGTCTGCTGCCGCCACGGTCTCTGTTGGTGAAGGCGCTGCTGCTCCTGAAAAATAAGCTTCTAGCTCTTTTAAAGTCGCTGGAGCCGTGACAATGTCCTTTACAATTTGTCCTTTTTCCAAGACTACTATTCGTTCACACACTTCGGTCACATGCATGAGGTCATGGCTAGACACCAAGACTGTAACACCAGATTTTGCCGCCAAATCTTTAATAATCCCTTTGAGTCTAATCTGGGTGGTTGGATCTAGATTGGCAAAAGGCTCATCTAAAATAACCACTTCTGGGGCGCCTATAAAAGTAGCTACTATACCCACTTTTTTCTGATTTCCTTTAGAAAGGTCTCTCAGGTATTTCTTTTGCCCTAGAATTTCTCCGTGAAAGAAATCTTCAAAATGAGTGAGTAGCTCAGTGACATCGGCCTTGGCTTGACCCCTTAATTCTCCAATGAAATAAAAATATTCTTCTGGGGTTAAATAGCCTATTAAAAAACTTTCATCAATGAAAGCCGCCGTAAAAGGCTTCCAGTCTTCCGAGGTATTCACCACCACTCCATGAGAATCTATATGCCCTGTGCTGGGCTGAATGAGGTCTAATAATAAACTGAAAAAAGTTGTTTTCCCTGCCCCATTGTTTCCAACAAGCCCAAAGCTCTGCCCTTTTGGAATGTCTAAATGTGGGATGTTTAAAACCGTTTGGTCTTTATAGGTCTTGGAAAGTTCGTGAACAGTGATCATATCTAATCGGTTTATATAGTGTGGTTAAAGCGGCAATGCCACTTATCTTTATATTTTTTAAACCTCTTGTAAAGGAGGTATGCTTTATTTAACTGGTCTGCTTGTAGGCCGCTATGGTTTTATACTTTTCGCTTTTGTATACTTTTTCTATAATCTGAAATACTTTGTTTTTAAACAAATAGCCTACAATACCGGCCAATGCCACAGAGGCAAAAGCCAATTCTTCAGAGGCAAAAAGGGCTACTACCCAATAGATCGCTAAGGGCAGTAGAATTTTAGGAACCGTTAATAACAAGGTTTTGGCATTAAAAGACTGCTTGTCTCCAAAGGCTTTTTTACCAGATGCTAAATCTATGGGTGTTTTAATATAGGCGCCGCCCCACAGTACCAAATAACCGTTTATTCCAATATTATATATCCCGCCCACCAAAACGGCCAAATAAGCGTTCAACCCAAAATAAAGGTAGGGCATTGCTAATACCATACTCGCAGCGGTGGCTAAGACTATTAAGTACCACTTGGCTTTAATATAGTCTTGATATTTAATATTCTGACTCATCATGAGTGGGTAATAAGCAGAATCCCAACTCGGCACAAACTGACCAAAATTGAACAAGAAGCCTCCCGAAACAAAGATTCCTGCAAATATTTTCCAAACCGGACCGTCATAGACTTCAATGGCACCGGTAAAAAAGAGCAGGCCATAAAACAAGAAGAAAAGCCCGCCATAGAGGGCCATTTTGGAGCGTTTATTTCTCAGAATTAAGCGAATGTCATTCTTTAAAAAGGTGCCTAGATTGCCAAACCTATTTAAAAAGGCGTACTCCTGGGTACTGGCTTCTTCCTGTTTGGTGGCCAAACCAGCATCTAAATACATGTTTTTTCTAAAATACAGGAAGGCCGCCCTAGACACAATGCCCAACAAAGCAAGTGGGATAAGACAAGCCCATAGATGGCTTCCCAATAAATTAAAGTAAGGGGCAGTGTATAAGGTTACGTCAAACCAACCAAAGTAATGGGCGGCACCAAGAGCAACAAAAGTCGCTACAAAGGCATAAAATACCCCAGACATACTGTTAATTAATACATTGATGTAGTTATTGGCATAAATAATTGCGGCCATTCCCAGATGCCAGAACAATACCTCCGTGGCGGGATAGTCTTTGGTGATGAGCACAATAGAGAAAGGCAAAAAGAAAAAAGCATGGGACCAATTAAAAAAAGAGACCACAGTTTTTAAGAGCGAAAAGCGTACCACCTGATTTTTGGTAAGCGGCACATACAAAAAGGGCTTTATATTGGTTACGGGCATTTTTTGCATGGAATACCTAAAGACCATATCAAAGGCTAAATAGTAAATCATGTACCGATTAACCACCTCAAAAGGGTCGCCCAATTCCATTTTTTCAATGATAAAAAACACCCCCACGCCAAGGCCTAAAAAGACTACTATAAAATACAAGGCTGCAAAACCCATGAGGATTTTCATGGCCACATTGGTCTGAAAGGAGGC
>JAQWTF010000064.1:0-3375 GCA_029242825.1 Flavobacteriaceae bacterium
TTTAATGGATGCTTGAAGTATATTAATGCGATCAATCTCTTGTGGGGAAACGTGACTTATTCCATAAGATATGGCTGCTTGTTTAATGATAGGCGCCAAAATAGCCCGCTGTTTGGCAGATAGTTTTTTTGAATCATTTAGCATGGGGTGTCTAAATGACTTAGGAAGAATCACTGCGGCCGCAGTAACAGGGCCAGACAAGCACCCCCTGCCGGCTTCATCTGTGCCACACACGAGGAGTTTTTTATTATAAAAATGTAGCATTTCAGAATTTTTTTGTGTTTAACATTATGATTTTCGTAAACATTTTAACATTTAATACGATAATTCAAGTACTTAATCGATCTTTTCTCAAAATAAATTGATTTTTAAGGCTTTTTAATTATAATTTCCTAAAAATGACGGTTAAGTGCCTAAAATAGCGGCTTAACGACATGTTAAATTTGCGTTAACAATTAACTAAAAAAACAATCAATGAAATTAAATTTAACGCAGCTTTTAACATCTTTTATGATGTTATGCTTTGTTTTTTCTTTCGCTCAAGAAAAGACAGTTTCAGGAAAAGTGACGGATCAAAATGGTGCACTCTTACCAGGGGTCTCTGTATTGGTCGTAGGTACTACAACAGGTACCCAGTCAGATTTTGACGGTTTATATGCTATATCTGTTGCGCAAGGGGCTACTTTGCGTTTTAGCTATATAGGGCAAAAAACCCAAGATGTAGTGGTAGGATCTTCTAACACTATAGATGTTCAATTAGCAGAAGATGCTCAGGCATTAGAAGAGGTAATTGTTACAGGATTTGGAAATGTATCTAAAACTTCCTTTGCAGGTTCTGCTAAGGTGGTTGCTGGAGAAAACATTTCTAATAAGTCTTTTACCAACGTATCTCAAGCTTTGGCAGGAGAAGCGGCTGGTGTGGCTGTATTTAATACTTCTGGACAACCAGGTAGTACTTCTACAGTACGTATTCGTGGTTTTGGATCTGTAAACGGATCTCAGGCGCCATTGTACATTGTAGATGACGCTCCATTTGGAGGTTCATTAAACGACATTAACCCTAATGACATTAAGTCTGTGACTGTATTGAAGGATGCTTCTGCTACTTCTTTATATGGTGCGAGAGGTGCTAATGGGGTAATTGTAATTACTACCAAAAGAGGTAGAGATGCCGGAAACTCTATCAATGTTTCTGTGAAAACAGGTACTAACTTCCAAGGTGTTGGAAGATATGAGACCATTAAATCTCCAGAAGAGTATATTGGAATTAACTGGCAGGCGACACGTCAAAGAGGATTAATTGAAAACGACGGAGATAATGCTGCTGCTGTTGCATACGCAAACGCAAACTTATTTGAAGGCGCAGGAAATGCAGATGTTTCTGATATTTCTCCTGTGTACAATATGTGGAATGTATCTGGTTCTGGTGCTCAAGGCGTATCTGAATTAATCGATCCAGCTACCGGAATGGTGAGATCTGGAGTTTCTAGAAGATACAATCCAGAATTATGGGAAGATTTTGCTTTTCAAAACTCTAACAGAACAGAGGCCAACTTAACGATCTCTAACTTTAGTGAAAACTCTTCACTATACACTTCTGTAGGTTTCATAGACGACATTGGATACGCTTCAAACACAGACTACAAAAGGTTAAATGCTCGTGTGGCTGCAACCAATAGTTTTGGAGATTTTGTAAACATGAACACCTCTTTGAACTACACTCAGAGTGAGACCAATAACAATGGTACAGGTTCTTCATCTTCATCACAATTCTGGTGGATAGATAACCTACCAACTATTTACCCATTGTTTACAAGAGATGCTGCTGGTCAAAAAATAGAAGATCCAATCTACGGAGGGTTCTTATTTGATTACGGTTTAGAAGACGGTCGTGGATTTGGTTTTGCTACCAATGGGGTGGCAGATTCTCAAATCAACATTAGTAACAGTAAAGCAAACTCTGTAAACTTCAATAACGACACTAAAATTACTTTAGCAGAAGGATTGAAATTTGAGAACAACTTCGCTTACCAGTATTTTATGAGTGATGCTACTTCTCTAAACGAACCATTTTATTCTCCAGCAAAAGGAGATGGTGGTAGAATTAACAGAAGCCGTGGAGAAACTAAAAACTACACGATCAGAACAGGTTTGAGATATAACAAGTCTTTCAAAGACATGAATTTATCTGCATTTGTTTCTCATGTTGCCACTGCTTATGAGTACAATTATTTAGAAGCAGAGCGTTCTAAATTAGTAACTCCATTTGGAACAGATATTGCGAACGGGGTCATTAACAACCCATCTGACGGATTTACAGACAATGAAAGAACAGAATCTTACATTGCCAATGTAACTACAGATTTCAAGAATAAATATTTTTTAAATGCTACTTTTAACAGAGATGCTTCTTCTAGGTTCTTAAACAACAAATGGGGGAATTTCTACTCTTTAGGTGCTGCATGGGTATTGACTCAAGAAGACTTTATGTCTAATGTAGACTTTGTAGATTTCTTAAAAGTCAAAGCTTCTTATGGGGTGATAGGTAACTCAGGAGGGGTAGGACTCTACCCAGGATACAATCTTTATTCTGTAAATAACTTAAATGACAATATTTCATTGGCATTTGCTACCAAAGGAAATCCAGACCTTACTTGGGAGAGTTCAAACCAATTTAACGTTGGGGTTGAATTTGAATTGGGTGGTTTTGTAGAAGGTTCTATTGAAGCTTATTCTAAAAGCACGACAGACATGTTCTTTGACAGACGTGTAGGTCCATCTGTAGGATACGCTTTAATCAAAGTGAACGACGGTGAACTAGTAAATGCTGGTCTTGAATTTGACTTAGATTTTAGCGTGGTAAAGAATGAGAAATTCTCATTCAATATAGCCGTAAATGGTGAGAGCTTCAGAAATGAGTTATTAGCTATGCCTATTGACCCAGCTACTGGAGAACAGCAGAAGTTAGACCAAGACGGAAGTTTTGCTAGAACTGTTGGTCGTTCCTTATACGACTGGTATATGCCAGTATATGCAGGTGTTAATGCAGCAACTGGAGCAGCTCAGTGGGAGCGTAACTTTGACGACAAAAACAGCAACGGTACTTTTGACGACGGAGACGCAACCATCACTTCTCTAACCTCTTACTTAAATGACAATCCTTCTGCTAATGTAGCGCAGGAATTGACTGAAGTGTATGCAGAAGCCACGGATAAATTCATCAATAAGACGGCTATTCCAGACCTTAGGGGAGCTATTAGATTAAACGCTCAGTTTGGAGATTTTTCTTTGAGTACTTTGTTTAACTATCAATTGGGTGGTTGGGCTTATGACTCTGCTTATGCTAACTTAATGGACAATGATTACAACGGAACA
>JAQWTF010000092.1:0-2949 GCA_029242825.1 Flavobacteriaceae bacterium
CCGTGTTGAGACAGCGAGGCTGTCCAACCAATGAAAGGCTTTCCAATTGGAAGGCTTTTTTTTATACCCAAAGTTGGTACATGAAAATTCCAGCGTACACCAAAGAAATACCTAACTTAATGAGTGTTCCTGCCAGAAAACCTAAAAAGGATCCCCAAGCTGCCCTCAACGCATTTTTTTGACTTTTTTGTTGGCTTAACTCCCCAAGAAATGCACCTAGAAAGGGCCATATTAATATTCCAAATGGACCGAGAATAGGGAAAAATACCGCTACAAAGAGTCCAATAATAGCACCCCACACCCCCCTTTTGCTACCGCCATATTTTTTAGTACCTGCGACGGGCAAGTAATAGTCTAGCAAGGTAGCCAACAGTGCTATGGCCCCAGTGACCACAATAAACCACGGATCAAATGAGACTTGTTCTGTATTGTATAGTAACAACAATCCCAGCCAACTCAAGGGAGGCCCAGGTATTACAGGAATAAAGCTTCCTATTATTCCTGCCAAAATGCAAATGGCTCCTAGGGTGATTAGTATAATATCCATATTTTATTTAGTCTTCCCTAAGTTACAATTTCTATCGTTTTATAAAAATGAGTTTTTTCCCCTACCTTTGGGTATGCGTAAGATGTTTTACATTGGTTTCATCTGCTTGTTCTCCAATTGTGCTTGGCTCACTCCAAAAGAAGAGCTCAAGGCCCAATATGTAGCAGATCAATTAAAAGAAATTGATTGGCAGTCTGTAGATCTCTACCCATTGTTTGAATCCTGTGAAGAAACTCTTTCAAAATCATTGCAAAAAGAATGTTTTGAAGCCGTTATAAAAGAACAAATAGTCAGGGTTATTCAGCAAATGTACGATCAAGATAGCTTGTCCTTTTCAGGAACTTTTTCAATAGACTTTAAAGTAAATGCAACAGCAGATATTCACATTCAAAAAATTGAGGGATTTAAAGGGAGTTTAAAAGAACAACAGTCTTTAGAAAAAAGGGTTCAAAAAGGAATAGCTTCTTTGCCTTTTTTATCACCAGCGGTAAAACAAGGAATTCCAGTAGCTACTCGTTTTCAAATTCCAATTGAAATCCATTTAGATTAAATCCATTGGCAAAAGAGAGAATTATTTTAGGCATTGATCCAGGAACCACTATTATGGGTTTTGGCATTATTAAAGTGGTGGGGAATGAGATGTCATTTGTTCAGCTCAACGAGCTGATGCTTCAAAAGTACACTGATCCCTACACAAAACTCAAACTCATTTTCGAAAGGACCATCTCTTTAATAGATACCTATCACCCAGATGAAATTGCTATTGAAGCGCCATTTTTTGGAAAAAATGTCCAATCTATGCTCAAGTTAGGAAGGGCTCAAGGCGTTGCCATGGCAGCTGGCTTGTCTAGGGAAATTCCCATAACGGAATACCTGCCCAAAAAAATTAAAATGGCCATCACTGGAAATGGAAATGCTTCTAAGGAGCAGGTCGCTAAAATGTTACAAAGTTTATTACAATTAAAGACTTTGCCAAAAAATTTAGACAGCACAGATGGTTTGGCTGCTGCGGTCTGCCATTTCTATAATTCAGCTAAAGTGACCGGAGAAAAATCCTATTCAGGCTGGGCTTCCTTTGTCAGTCAAAATACAGAGCGGGTTAAAAAATAACAAAACTTTTCATGAGTGGTATTTATATACACATCCCTTTTTGTAAACAAGCTTGTAGCTATTGCGACTTTCATTTTTCCACTAAAATGTCTTCTAAAGATAAAATGATTGACGCGCTATGCAAAGAATTGAAAATGCGAAAAGCCAGCTTTGCGAACGATCAGATAGCTTCCATATATTTTGGGGGAGGCACACCTTCTGTTTTAAGTCCTATTGAGATTGAACGACTCATAGAAACGGTCTATTTGCATTATCAAATTAACGCTACTCCAGAGATTACTTTAGAAGCCAATCCAGATGACCTTTCAAAGGAGTATGTTAAAGCACTTGCTAAGACAAAAGTGAATAGGCTGAGTATAGGGGTGCAATCCTTTCATCAAGAAGATTTGTTATTTATGAATCGCGCCCATAATGCCGGACAGTCAAAAGATGCTTTGCATTGGGTGCAAGAATATTTTGACAATTACTCCATAGACTTAATTTATGGGGTACCTAGGATAGGAATGCCCTCAGAGGAACAGGACCTTTTGTGGTCCGAGAACGTGAAAATTGCTTTGGATTTTAGTCCCAATCACATTTCTGCCTATGCACTTACAGTGGAGCCTAAAACCCTTTTAGACCATCAGATTAAAACAGGTAAATTACCTCCATTAGATGAATCTCGCGCAAATGTGCAATTCAATGAATTAAGGCGGTTACTAAAAGATGCCGCATATGAACATTATGAATTTTCAAATTTTTCAAAACAAGGCTTTCACGCTGTAAATAATTCAGCTTATTGGGAGGGCAAACCTTATATAGGTATTGGTCCTTCTTCTCACTCTTATGATGGGGAAAGTCGTTCTTGGAACTCAGCCAGCAACCCTTTGTATATTAAGGCTATTTCTGAAGGAACACGACCATTTGAAGTGGAATATTTGAGTGTGTCTGAAAGATACAATGAGTATGTAATGACCGGCTTGAGAACATCGAAAGGAATAGAATTAGCCAAAATTAACACTTTGTTTGGCCCACAATATGAGTCCTATGCGATTAAAGAGGCACAAAAAAAAATAGCAGAAGGTCATTTAGAATTAGTGCAAGAAAGTGTATTAAAGGTCACTCACTCTGGCTTGTTTTTTACAGATGGCATTGCAGCTCAATTATTTTATATCGATTAATATGAAAGCAATTATTACTGGGGCCACTGGTCAGAAAGAAATTGATTTGTCTGCTCCAATAGGCATTCATTTAAGTCTTCAACACAATCAGACATTAGGCGCTTGGTATGTAGCTCCGCCAAGTATTACACC
>JAQWTF010000098.1:0-9056 GCA_029242825.1 Flavobacteriaceae bacterium
ATCTAATATAGCGTCTGCCAATTCATAGGTTTCTTCTAAAGTGAGTAAGCGCAAACTTTCCATGGTTTGCTTCTGATCCCAAGGGCATTTTAAACGCAACTCATCCATGATGGTTAACAGTCTGTCAAAAGCTTTTAATTGGTCTTCTCTTGAATTCATAGGGGCGTTTTAAAAGGGTGTGTGTTAATTGAGTCACAAAACTACAGATTTAAATGTCATAGGTCTAATGTCTAGGTGTCTTAGGTCTAAAAAATTAGGTCTAATCATTCAAAAAATGTAATTTAAATGCAAATTTTTAATTGATACGAATATACAAGCATGAAAAAAATAGCGCTCATTCTTGGCTTATTTATATGCTGCCCTGCAATTGCCTTTTCACAGCACTCATTTAAGTCAGAGGTTCAGGAAATACAAAACAGGTATGCAAACCTTAGTCCACAAGGAAAAACAATTGTCTTTACCGGTAGTTCTAGCGTGAGAATGTGGCAGTCTGTAAGTGATTTAGCCCCCGAAAACACCATCGTCAATACGGGTTTTGGTGGGTCTCAAGCACGAGATCTATGGCAACACAAAGAGGCCCTTATTACACAATTCAACCCCAATCAAGTGTTTATTTATGAGGGCGACAATGATTTGTTTGCTGGAGTGTCTCCAAGGAAAATTAAACGGATCACAAAAAAAATAATCAGGGCCATTCAAAAAAACAACAAACAAACTCAAATAGTGCTTATAGCCGCCAAACCAAGTATTAGCCGCTGGGATTTAAAAACAAAATACGAGCAATTAAATGGCCTTTTTGAGCGGCTCGCTGCTAAAAAAGAGCCACTCATCTATGCAGATGTATGGAACCCTATGCTCAAGGAAGGTAAGCTAGACAAAAGCTTGTTTATTTCAGATGGCTTGCACATGAATCAGAAAGGATATGATATTTGGGAATCCGTTTTAAAGCCATTAATATTGAAATAATCAATTACTCTTTATAAGCTAATAATCACAGACACCAACCACAAATAAATCCGCAATATTCAACCAAAAACACGAATCACAATTAATAAATCACAAACACCAATCACAAATATTACAACACAAATCACAAACACCAACAACAAATAAATCTGCAATATTCAACTAAAAACACCAATCAAAAACACCAAACACAAATACCAATCACAAACACCAACCACAAATAATAAACCATGACATTAATTACTTTTAAACCACACTACTGTATCCTTTTGGCGGTACTTTTTTTTGCCTCCTGTCAAAAGTCAATGATAGAAATTGAACAGGGAACTTCAGATTTTTCAACACTGGGGCTAATTCCTATGCCCTTGACAATAGAAGAAGGAGCACACGGATTTCCAATCTACAAAGACACTTATATAAAAACTTCCGACAGCACGGAGCTTTTATTGCAAATGGCCCAGTTCACTGCAGAAAAAATCTTTCAACACAGTGGATTGTCTTTAGATATTAATCCTCTAAACCCCAGTGGAACTGCCATTGAACTTGAATTAACCCCTACTGAAGAAACTGAGAGGGACATTAGTGGGAATAACCTGGACCCGAATACGACTGGGGAAGCCTATGGTATATGGGTTGGTAAAAGTGTTTTAAAAATAGCATCGGCGCAGCCAAGTGGGCTATTTAGAGGCATTCAAACCTTCAGGCAGCTAATTCCTAATCTTGCTACTACAATAGACAATAAGCCCGTTTGGGAGATTCCTGGTGGGAACATTGAAGACGCCCCAAATTATGCTTTTAGAGGGGCTATGCTAGACGTTGCCAGACATTTTTTTACCGTACAAGAGGTAAAGCGATATATTGATCTTCTGGCTTATTACAAAATTAACATCTTGCATTTACACCTCACAGATGACCAAGGATGGCGTATAGAGATTAAGAAATGGCCCAAACTCACTGAGGTAGGTGGCGAAAAAGAAGTAGGTGGAGGTCCTGGAGGTTTTTACACCCAAGCGCAATACAAAGACTTGGTAGCCTATGCGAGCAAACACTATATGACCATCATTCCTGAGGTAGATATGCCTGGCCACACCAATGCAGCTTCTGTGGCCTATCCATTTTTAAATGGCAATGGAAAAACACCAGAATTATACACTGGTACTGAGGTGGGCTTTAGCACTTGGGATGCCAATAATGAAAAAGTATATGACTTTGTGGAAGATGTGGTCAATGAAATTAGTGCCTTAAGCCCTGGCCCTTATTTTCATTTAGGGGGAGATGAGAGTCATGTCACTAAAAAACCGGACTATATTACATTTGTAAATAGGGTAAGTGAAATTGTAAAACAGGCGGGTAAAACACCGATTGGATGGGATGAAATTGTTACTGCAGATACAGACAGTTCTGCCATTGCTCAGTTTTGGGCCAGTGAGAAAAATGCGGGTATTGCCGTTCAAAAAGGTATGAAGGTCATTTTATCTCCTGCTAAAAAAGCCTATTTAGACATGCAATACAAGGAAGAATCTCCCTACGGGCTTCATTGGGCGGGTTATGTGCCAGTAGATACGGCTTATATTTGGACGCCGGAAACCTATGCAAAAGGGGTCCCAAAAGAATTAATATTGGGTATAGAGGCACCACTCTGGTCTGAAACGATCAGCAATAGTGATGAGGTAGAATACCTGGCATTTCCTAGACTACCAGGATATGCTGAATTGGCTTGGAGCAGCCCTGAAAAAAGAGACTGGAACGAGTACAAAGGTAGATTGGCTTTACAATCCCTATTTTTTGACAGGAATAAGGTGAACTATTATCCCTCTGAAAAAATTGATTGGGTTAAGCCACCAATAGCGCCCAAAACAATTGGAAAAGATTAGTGACATAAATTATTACGCATTAAAAAGCCCGCTATTAGCGGGCTTTTATTTATGATTTATTTAAGCGCTCTTTTTGGATTTCAAAGGCTTTATTTATCTATTTAATCCCTGGAAGTTTCTCAGGCAATGGTGTTTGCCAATAGTATTCAGGGGCTTTTTTCTGAGAAGGCCATTCTAGATCTAGGGCTCTAGTGTCGTACACCTTGCCATCCTTAATCACTTTAGACACCGTATTGGTGTTTCTTAAGTCTTCTAATGGATTGGCATCTAAAATAACCAAATCTGCTATTTTACCTACCTCAATACTACCTAAGTCTGTGTCTAAACCAAGGGATTGAGCACCTAAAATAGTGGCGAATTTTAATGCGCCATGAGCAGATATTCCACCACTTCCTACGGACCATAATTCCCAGTGGTAACCGAGACCTTGCAATTGGCCATGGCTTCCAATGCCTCCAATACCTCCTGCAGCTTCAAGGTCATTCATAAATTCTGCATGCTTTTTAAAGACATGCTCCTCTTCCATAAACCAACCTGGCCTACGTCTTGATTTTTGCGCCAATTCTTCATATGGGGTGTAAAACTGCAGCTTCTCATCTTCCCAAACTTTTTCGGTGGCATAGTAAAAATTCTCCGCCCATGGCCCCCCGTAAGAAACTAACAATGTTGGTGTTACCGCCATTTTAGCCGCTGCAATGGTTTTGACCACATCTGGGTAAATAGGATAAATAGGTAAGGAATGTTCATGTCCTGGGTAACCGTCTAAAAGCTGGGTCATATTGAGTTTAAAATCTAATCCCCCTTCTGTGGTTGGGATAAGCTTGAGCTCCTTGGCAGCCATAATCACCCATTGCCTTTGCTGTCTGTTTCCCACCAAATACATTTTAATACTTTTAGTATTATAGTATTCGCTGTACTGTTTAAGCACCTCTTTGGCGTGGTCAAGGCTTTGAATCTTATAAGACCAATAACCAACTCCAGGACCTGTGGAATAAATTCTAGGACCTGCAATCTTTCCGGCATCGACCATATCTGAATAGGTCAATACGTCTGTGGTACCAGTTTGTGGGTCTCTTGTAGTAGTAACTCCATAGGCTAAATTGGCCGCATACATCCATACTTGATTCTTTTGTACCCCCCAATTAGGCCACATATGGGCGTGGGTATCTATAAATCCTGGTGTAATGGTCTTTCCACTCATATTCATGACTGTGGTATTTTCTGGAACAGTTAAAGTACCTGAGGCACCCACAGCGGCAATTCTATGGTCCTTGATCAATAGGTCTCCGTTTTCTATGACCTCTTCACCCTTCATGCTAATGATTCTAGCGCCTTGCAATAGCAAGTTCCCTTTGGCTAATTCTTTGGAAAAAGCCACTTTAACCTTCAATTCTTTGGCTTCAAAGTCTTTGGGAGTGTCTTTTTTGTCTTCAGTATCTTTGGTTGCCAAACTGTCTTTAGACGGGTTTTCTTCCTGATTATCTGCAGATTTCTCTTCTGCTTCATTTCCTTTGTTGGCCGCATTTGCCAATTTTTTAGCAGCCTCTTCTGCTTTTTTATCTGCAGCGATTTTTTCTTCATAGGCTTTCGCGTCTGCTAAATTGTAAGTAAATAAACTTGCTCCTAGAGACCAATACACCTGTTTACTGTCTGCGCCCCATACTGGAAATTCCCCGCCAAATACAGTTAACTTCTTTGCAGGAAATGAAGCAGCGTCTGCCTTGGCTAATGATATTTTTGGGGTCTGACCGTATCGTGGAATAATCACGGTATAAATGTCATTATTAATCTTCGCCAAGGCTGTTTTGCCATCTGGCGATATTTCTATTTCTGAGGCTCTAGAGGCCTTATTGTTCTCTCTCCAAGCCTCTGGATTAGAGGGCAAAGCTGCAGCCATGCTTGCGCTGGCTGCTCCGCTGCTAGCCCAGCCGAAAGCCGCATCATGGTCTTCTTGAAAATAATCAGAAGAGCCATAAGTCTCAATTCCTGTGAGGCTTAAGTGCTCCTTTTCATCGGTACCATCCCAACGAATAGAAACCAGTCCCTTGCTACCGCTATACAGATAAATTCTATTATCTACTTTAGTGAAATGAGGCATTTCTCGCCCTTTTGACTTGGCAATAAATTGGTTGCTCCCGCCTTGACCTGAGATCCACATCAGGTCTTCTGTAGCATTAGAAGCCATTGGACCTATAGCGTCTTTGTACACTTGGTTACTACCAGCCAGAAAAACTATCCTGTCCTGAAGATAGGACCACCTTGGCTGGCTGTAAATTCCTGCACTTTGGGTAAGCTTAACTACAGCGGTTCTTCTTCCTAAACGGGCTTTGTACAAATGCCCCTCAGATCCATTCCAAGTGGTGAAAACAATTTGCGATCCATCTGGAGACCAAGCTGGTTGTGCTTCTGTGAAATCATTTGTGGTCACTCTTTTTGGGATACCATTAGGTAAATCCATTACATATAGTCTGTTCAAGGCAGTAAAGGCCAATCTTTTTCCATCTGGTGAAGGCTTTGCATCCCTTATTTGAGAAGCCATAGCAGTGTCTGAGTCTGAGATAGGGTATTTAAAATCTAATTGAGGACCTAATTCCAAATCTACCGAAGCCGTATATGAAATTTTAGAAGCCGTCTTATCTGAAAGGCTGATTTTGTGAATGTTACCACCATAAGAAACAATTAATGCCTTAGAATCTGGGGTAAAAGACATGGCTGGAAGTACCCCTAAAGGGGCTATAGATTCTTGCTCGTCCCTTTGAACAGGGTAGGCCAGCCAAGATTCTTCTCCTGTGTTAAGGTCTCTCAAGATTAAACCTGTTTGGTCTTCAAACCTGGTGCCATAGACCAACCATTTTCCATCTTTTGAAAGGGTTGGTGTAAATGCAGAACCGTACCTAGAAGTAATGACATCGGTGGTGCCATCTTCCATACTATAGGTTCCCACTTGGTATTGGGGCAATTGTGCATTGTAATTCCATGCACCATTCCTTTGTGAAAAGTAGAGTGTTTTACCGTCTGCACTAAAGAAAGGATCAATAGCTTTTAAACCCTTAGGCTCACTAATTAGCGGAGCTCCACCACCCCCATCTCTGTGATATAAATGCAGCTTGATGTTTCTCCTACCTTTAGCCCCTACCAAATAGTCCCCATCTGGCGACCAGGCAACTGAGAAAAAGTTGTTTTTTTGCTCTTTAGAAATTTGAGTGTCTTCTTTGGAACTAAGGTCCATAACCCATATATTATCCGAACCACTCTTGTCTGAAATATACGCCACAGATTTTCCATCTGGACTAAACCTCGGGTGAACCTCGTAAGCCAAACCATGGGTGATGGCGGTAGCCTTACCTCCTGAAATGGGCATGGTGTACAAATCTCCCATAAGATCAAAAACTATGGTCTGACCATCAGGACTTACGTCTAAAGAAGTCCAGGTCCCTTTTTCAGTAGTGAAAGCTACAGATCTGGAAGGTTCCAAGGGCAATTCCTTAGTGGCTTTCTTAATACTATCAGTGGTCTTTGCAATGTTAGTCTCTTGTGCGCTGGTATTGAGGTAAAACAAACCCACTAAGCAATACAAGGACCATTTTAAATTAATTTTCATCTGTTTGGTTTTTTAGATCTCTAAATATAAGAGAATATTCCTTTTCAAACGAAGAAATTATAGCGCATAAAAAAGCCCGCTATTAGCGGGCTTTCAATCTATCTAGAAAAGATAACAGTCTTTAAAATATTACTTTTTTACAGCTGCCTTAGATGTTTTAGCACCGCCTTTTGCAGCTGAAGAAGCTTTTGAATGGGTATTTTTCGCAGATGCTTTGGCTGCCTTAGGTGCCGCAGAAGTTGCTTTCACTGCAGGCTTGGCAGATTTTTCAGAAGTCTCAGCAGTAGCTTCAGCAGGAGCTGAAAAATCTAATAAATCATTGGCCTGAAGGATATTATACCACTGAATCACTTTTTTTATGTCAGAAGCATATACGCGGTCTTCATCATAATTGGGAAGCACTTCGAAAAAGTAAGCTTCTAAGTCTATTTTGTCTGCCTTGTGTGAAATGCTTGTTTTTTGGCCATTCTCTTTGGTAGAAATCTTTTTAAACACCTCTAAAAGAGGCATTTCTTCTTGTAGGGTATAAATAGCAATTTCAGAAAGAACGCTCACGTTGCTTTTTAAATTAACCGTCATTTTCTTTCCGTCTAACAAAGAAACAGCAACAAAACCAGCTCTAGTCTGAGTAACCATTTGGTACAAACCTGGCTTGGTGGCAATGGATAAAATTTTATCTAAACTCATGATCTTCTTAAAATTTGGGCAAATATGAAACTTTTAAAGGATATATAAAATGGTTTAACGTCCTTTTTTCATTTCTGGGAAGCGCATGCGGTACTCGGCACTGATTTTTCCCTTAGAAATATTAGTCAGTCTGCCCTTTAAAATTCGCTTTTTTAAGGAACTCAACTTATCAGTAAACAAGATGCCTTCAATATGATCGTATTCATGCTGAATAACCCTAGCCACTAGTCCATTAAAAGTTTTGGTATGTGTTTTAAAGGTTTCATCCTGATAAGTAATCGTAATTTCAGGTTTTCTAAGAACGTCTTCACGCACATCTGGAATACTGAGACAGCCCTCATTAAAAGACCACTCCTCTCCTGTTTCTTCAGTGATTTTTGCATTTATAAATACCGCCTTAAAATCCTTTAAAGCATCCTGCTCTTCTTTTGTCAAATCTTCGTCCTCTGCAAATGGGGTGGCGTCTATCACAAATAACCGAATGGGCAATCCTATCTGAGGGGCTGCCAAACCTACACCATGCGCATGGTACATAGTTTCCCACATATTTTCAATGAGTGATTCAAGATTTGGATAGTCTGCAGCAATGACATTGGCTACTTTTTTTAATACGGGATCTCCGTACGCTACAATAGGTAAAATCATGATATTCTATTTAAATACGCTTGTAAGATAAGGGTGGCACTGATTTGATCAATGCGCCCTTTTTCCTGTCTTTTCTTTTTCTTCATTCCTCCGGCAACCATGGCTTGAACAGCCATTTTAGAGGTAAATCTTTCATCTTGCCTTGCAATTTCTATGCCAGTAAATTCAGCCTCTAAGGTCAAAATCAATGCTTTAATGGCTGCTTCAGATTCAGAAGGGGTGTTGTCCATTTGTTTGGGTTCTCCCAATACAATAGTACTGACGGGTTCTGAATTCAAATACGATTTTAAAAAAGGAAGGAGGTCTTTGGTAAGCACCGTATCCAAACCAGAGGCAATAATTTGCATAGGATCTGTGACCGCTATTCCTGTCCTTTTCGTTCCAAAATCTAAGGCTATAATTCGCTTCAAACTGTTTTTTGTGCAAAAATAACCCTAATTATTGTAATGCCTTCACATATTGACCTCTTTTACACGAAAAACAGCACAGATTTACTCAAAAATCAACAAATATGTGATACCCATCAAAAAAAGTAGGGCACTTAAAATGGAAGCGTATATTTGCATTTCAAATAAAGAATCATGACAGATTATAGACCTATTATTGAAGCTGCTTGGGAAGACAGGAGTTTATTAGAACAAGTAGACACCCAAGAGGCTATTAGAGCCGTAATTAACCAAATAGACGCTGGAGAATTAAGATGTGCAGCCCCATCAGAATCGGGCTGGATCATTAATGAATGGGTGAAAAAAGCCGTGGTTTTATATTTCCCAATTCAAAAAATGGAAACACTAGAAGTGGGGATTTTTGAATATCATGACAAAATGCCGCTCAAGCGCGGATACCAAGAAAAAGGAATTAGAGTAGTCCCAAATGCCGTGGCAAGACATGGTGCCTACATTGCTCCTGGAACCATCCTAATGCCTTCTTATGTAAACATTGGTGCCTATGTAGATAGTGGCACTATGGTAGATACTTGGGCCACTGTAGGGAGTTGTGCTCAAATAGGAAAAAACGTTCACTTAAGTGGCGGAGTGGGTATTGGAGGCGTTTTAGAACCTTTACAAGCCGCTCCTGTTATTATTGAAGACAATGTTTTTGTGGGGTCTAGATGTATTGTGGTAGAAGGGGTCCGAGTAGAAAAAGAAGCGGTATTGGGTGCCAATGTGGTCCTTACTGCCTCTACTAAAATAATTGATGTAACTGGAGACACTCCTGTGGAGCGTAAAGGATTGGTTCCCGCCAGATCTGTGGTCATTCCAGGAAGTTACACTAAGGAATTC
>JAQWTF010000100.1:0-11121 GCA_029242825.1 Flavobacteriaceae bacterium
CTTTACGGTGTTGTCTATTGGGGGAATTTTCTTGGGCATTTACCTGTCTAAATTCATCCCAGGTCACAAACTTAAAAAGTCTTTTGGTTGGTTTGTTCTACTCATGGGGGTGTATATTATGTACAAAGAATTGGGGTAGTAATTCTTTTGTCATTTGGTTTTAAAATGATGCCAAAAAGAATTATTTGATTAATCTTTTATAACTTTAAAAGAAAAATCATGAAATACCTATTCATTTGCTTTATGATCTTTATCTCATGTTCCAATAATGATAAGGAATATGAAGGCAACCCTACAGAATTTAAAGACATTTCTTTTCTTACAACTACTAATGAAAATGTTAACGGAGGTTCACAGTTTGCTTACTTGAGTAAGGGATTACTCCAAGACGGTGTAGCCTACTGTTTTTGTCAGCTTCAATGTTCCAGAGACGGCAAAACAGTATTTTCATTACAATACAATGAAGACACTAACTATTTAAGGTATAAGGAAAGCCCTTCAGAAGAATATACATATTATGATACTTCTAATTGGTGTATTAAATATGAATGAAAGGGATTCACTCCTAGATCCCCTTCAGGGATTCACTCCTTTCAGTCGTGCAACCCTAAAAAGGAATCCAATACAATCATGAAAACCCAAGATAGCTAGCGCTATTTTTTGGTTTTTTTATCCCCAACCATTTACAAGAACAAGTTCTTGACACTTTTGGGTATAAAAAAACCCACAACAACGTTGTGGGTTTTCTTTTGCGGAGAAAGAGGGATTCGAACCCCCGGAGGTGTGACCCTCAACAGTTTTCAAGACTGCCGCATTCGACCACTCTGCCATTTCTCCTTGCGGTTATGCGGGTGCAAATATAGGAACCTTTTTCAATTATGAAAAAGTATTTTGATGTTTTTTTTATTTTATTAAAAAAGGGTGAATATCTAATGGATTGACACTATTTTTGTGGCCATGGAAGAATGGTACCACTATCTGTTATTAGTAGTTGTTGGTTTTACAGTTGGATTTGTAAATACCATGGCAGGGGGAGGGTCTTTGTTGTCCCTTCCAGTTTTAATTTTTTTGGGTTTACCTCCTTCTGTGGCCAATGGAACCAATAGAGTCGCCATAGTAATACAAACAGCGCTCGGTACTGCAGGTTTTAAAAGTAAAGGGGTGTCTACCTATCCGTTTAATATTTATCTGGCCATAACTGCTTTTATAGGATCCATAATAGGAGCTAATATTGCAGTAGATATTAAGGGAGAGACTTTTAATAAGATTTTAGCCATTATTATGGTGGCTGTGGTGTTGATTATACTTTTTAAGCCTAAAATGAAGACAGAAGGCCTTGAGGAGCGACTCAAGGGAAAATATTTGGTTTTTGCCATGATTGGATTCTTCTTTTTTGGTATTTACGGTGGTTTTATCAATGCTGGATTGGGCTTTTTAATGATGATTTTCTTACACGGAGTGAACCGATTGAGCTTGGTGAAAACAAATATGACCAAGGTTTCCGTGGTATGTCTCTATACCATAGCTGCATTGGCTGTATTTGCTTATAATGACAAAGTAGATTGGCTCATTGGTGGGGTGCTTGCCATAGGTAATGGAACAGGTGCCTGGGTGGCGTCTAGGTATTCAGTAAAAAAAGGCGATGGATTTATTAAAAAATTCATGGTCGCTATGATAGTTATAATGGCTATTAAACTTTGGTTTTTCAATACATAACAAACTATATATCCCTATGAATAATATATTAGATGCTTTAGAATGGCGCTATGCTGTTAAAAAATTTGACGACAAAGCAAGCTTAACAGAGCAGCAAATTCTTGAAGTTAAGAATGCTTTTAATCTCAGTGCTAGTTCTTATGGGTTACAACCCTACAAAATGATCGTAGTTCAAAATCCTGACTTAAAAGAAAAACTGGTTCCTGCTAGTTATGGTCAACAGCAAATTTCACAATCTGCAGCATTACTTGTCTTTGCTGTTAGAACAGATTTTGGAATGGATTATATTGATCAATATTTTGAGGATATGTCTGTTAAAAGGCAAATCCCTTTGGAAAATTTAGAGGGATATAAAAATTTTATGAAGGGATCCTTTGCCAATAAATCTGAGGATGAAATTTTATCTTGGGCTACAAATCAGGTGTACCTAACTATGGGCCATATGTTGGTCTCTTTAGCCGCCCTAAAAATAGACGCATGCCCTATGGAAGGTTTAGACCCCAATTCATATGACAAAATATTGGATTTGGAAGCCAAACAACTGAAAACTATCGTAGCCATGCCAATAGGGGTAAGGGCTAAAGATGACGCTACAGCCTCTGCATTAAAAGTCCGTAAAGATTTATCAGAAATTATTGTTGAATTGTAGTTTGCTGTTGAATACTTAAAATTAGTACCCTACATAGTCTACAATTTCTAATCCATAGCCTACCATTCCAACTCTCTTGGTTTGTTGGGCATTGGATAGCAACTTAATCTTGGAGATGTTTAAGTCGTGTAAGATTTGGGCACCCACTCCGTAATCTTTACTGTCCATATCTATTGGTGGAGCGCCTAAAATGCCTCTGGCCTGATTTTCTTTTAGCTGACCCAATCTAGATACTAAATTCAAAACCGAAGACTCTTGGTTAATGAAAACTACAGCGCCTTTTTCTGCTTGGTTAATGGCTTTAAACATTTTATCTAATTTCTGATCAGGGTTATTTGTCAGTGTACCTAGAATATCATTATTTATTAAGCTTGAATTTATTCTGGTGAGAATGGATTCTTCTTTTTTCCAATTTCCTTTAGTAAGGGCTATATGCACTTGCTTGTTGGTAGTTTGTTCATAGGCTCTCACTCTAAATTCTCCAAAGCGGGTTTGTATCTCAAAGTCTTCCTTTTTTTCAATGAGACTGTCGTGCTCCATTCTGTAGGCAACCAAGTCTTCAATAGAAACTATTTTAAGATCGAACTTTTTAGCCACTTCAAGGAGTTGTGGAAGCCTAGCCATGGTGCCGTCTTCGTTCATGATTTCTACAATAACTCCTGCTGGAGAAAAACCTCCTAATCTAGCAAAATCTATGGCAGCTTCCGTATGCCCTGTTCTTCTGAGTACCCCTCCTTCTTTTGCTACTAAAGGAAAAATATGTCCTGGTTTAGACAGGTCATTTGGTTGGGTGTTTTTATCTGTTAAGGCTTTGATGGTTTTGGACCTGTCAGCGGCAGAAATCCCAGTAGTAACACCATGACCTTTTAGGTCTACGGAAACTGTAAAGGCGGTCTCAAGTGGGTCTGTATTGTTTTGCACCATTCGGTGTAGGGATAGCGTTTCGCATCGGCGCTCCGTGAGGGGCGCACAAATGAGGCCTCTACCATGTGTGGCCATGAAATTAATCATGTCTGGTGTCACTGCTTCTGCAGCAGCTAAAAAGTCTCCTTCGTTTTCCCTGTTTTCGTCGTCTACAACGATAATTACTTTTCCAGCTTTTATATCTGCAATGGCACTTTCTATGGTATCTAAGGCACTATTCTCTTTCATGTTACTTTCTTTTTCTAACGAATATATTTTTAAAGAAATCTATTATACTTCCAAATTGAACCATTCCTTTGTCTTCAGTGGCTCTTTTGGTTAAAAATATCCCTAAAGGAAGCATGACTAGAGTTGGGATCCATGCACCAAAAAATGGAGATATATTGCCTTCTTTGGCATAATTATAGGTAAAAACGCCTAAGAAGTAGTAGGTTAAAAACAATATAATTGCAATGACCATGGGGAGTCCTAGGCCTCCTTTTCTTATGATTGCTCCAAGCGGTGCTCCTACAAAAAATAGGACAATACAGGAGAGGGCAAGGGCATATTTTTTATGTAGTGACAAGGCGTGCATATTGTATATTTTATACCTAATCATGAGCTCTTTACGTTTTGTTTGAATGGTGAGCGCAGACATGGTGATGGTGTTAATAGCCTCAGAAATTATTTGTGTGCCTTGAATAGGAGTGAATTGGGCTAGCATAGTATCTATAGATGGTAAACTGTCTAAAGACATAGCTGCAAAAGCGGAGTCTTTGGGCGTTTCTAAGGGAATAGTCCTTAATTGAATTCCCATTCTTTCTGTGATATTTTTTGATAACGCTGCTACAATAACAGCATTATTGTTTGTGATGGAATCCATGTCTCTTCTGAGCTCAATGACATTTTTCATTTTATCACTATTTCCTTCCGTTTGCTCATCCATATCTACCATATTGAGTTCGGTAAGGTCTATATTAATGGTATATGTCTCAAAATTAGAGACTGCGTAAGGATGTTTTTGATGGTTTTTATTTGTCGTTACACTGAGGCTTTCATAGTAGTGCCCATCTTTTAACACTAGTTTTATGAGGTTGCTGTTTTCTGAACTGAGCAATTCACCCTCTTTTGCTTTAATTACAGTGGTATTGATTTGATTTTCTGTCTTTTTATGTATGGTTACATCCCTTAGGTATCGGTCATTTTCCCCATACTTTTCTTGCACAAGAATGGTCATTCCTGTTCCTTCAAATTCACTAAATAATCCCTCTGCAATGGCTACAGCAGGTTTAACTTTAGCTATATTTTTTTTCAGACTATAAGATTTAAGCTCTGCTGCTGGAATGATCCTGTCTGCAAAATAGAAAGTAACTAAACCTAAAATACTCACTAAAACAATGAGTGTTCTCATGGAGCGTTGTAAGGATATACCAGAGGCTTTCATTGCCGCAAACTCATAGTGTTCTGCAAAGGTTCCAAAGGTTAAAATAGAGGATAAAAGCACCGTTAAAGGGAGTACTTTTTCTGTGAGATTAGGTAGTAGATAAAAAATGAATTTTCCAATAATAGCTAAGTCCAATCCTTTTCCTGCCAAGTTATCTATATACAACCAAATGGATTGGAAGATGAATATAAACATCAGTATCACAAAAGCACTTAGGAAGTTATATACAAACCTCGTGAGTATGTATCTGTCTAGAATTCTCACTCTTTTATAATATAGTAACCCAGGTCTACATATTTTTTCTCTTCAAAAGAAAAAAGATTTGGTGCTAAGTTTATGTTGCTTTCGTATTTCGTGATCGTGATGGTCGTTTGGGTACCGTTTTTACCCGTTTCAATGACTTTATACACTTCCTTTTTCTGACTGTCAACACCCAATAAAATATGGGCAATATCTGCATTGCTGTCTATTGGGATAAGCTTGATGTATTGAATCTTTCTGTTCCCAACATTCTGTGCAATGTCCCATTGAAAGCGATAGCCTTCGTTGTAAAAGCTCAATATTTTAGCTGGATTCATCTCTGAACCTGCATCTTGATTAGAAACAATTGTGACTTCCTCGTTTTCTGGGACAATGGTGTAGGTGTTTTTAGTGTCATTTATTTGTATAATCCCCAAATATTCGAAACGATATTTTTCCCCTTTGAGTTGAACCTTTCCTGACGTTTCTTGGTTTATACTGGCCTCTGCACTATATAGGTTGTAATTAAATTGAAGGCTTACATTTTCTTGGGCCAAGAGCTTGTCTGAAACTTCTTTCAGTAGTGCCTTGGAGGCGTCCTGTGACCAAGCGAATGAACAAACACTGACTAATAATAAAAATATCTTATGCATCTTTTTGGGTTTCATTGTCTAATAATTGTTGTAAACCGACCATGTCTTGAACAAGTACTTGTCTGGCTTTACTTCCTTCGAACGGGCCTACAATCCCTGCAGCTTCCAATTGATCCACAATTCTACCTGCCCTGTTATAACCTAATTTTAGTTTTCTTTGAATGAGTGAAGCGGATCCTTGTTGTGCAATGACAATGACCTCTGCTGCCTCTCTAAACATGGCGTCTCTTTCAGAAATATTGTAGTCTACAGTACTGCCATTTTCTTCTCCAATGTATTCTGGGAGTAGATATGCTTCTGGATACGCCCTTTGAGAACCAATAAAATCTGTAATTTTTTCTACCTCTGGAGTGTCTACAAAAGCACATTGTATTCTGGTGACGTCGTTCCCTTGGGTATATAACATATCTCCTCTACCAATTAATTGGTCTGCACCTTGGCTGTCGAGAATTGTTCTGGAATCTATCTTTGAAGTAACTCTAAATGCAATTCTTGCGGGGAAGTTGGCCTTTATGATCCCTGTAATTACATTAACTGAGGGCCTTTGTGTGGCTACAATAAGATGAATTCCAATGGCTCTAGCTAATTGTGCCAAACGCGCAATTGGGGTTTCTACCTCTTTTCCTGCCGTCATAATTAAATCTGCAAATTCGTCTATGACAAGTACAATATAGGGAAGGAATTTATGGCCGTCGTTAGGATTGAGTTTTCTGGCCTTGAATTTGGTATTGTATTCTTTAATATTACGCACCATGGCGTGTTTGAGTAATTCATAGCGGTTGTCCATCTCTATACAAAGAGAGTTTAAGGTGTGAATTACTTTTGTATTGTCTGTTATAATGGCATCTTCTACATCTGGTAGCTTGGCCAAATAATGTCTTTCAATTTTATTGAAAAGGGTTAGTTCCACTTTTTTAGGGTCCACTAATACAAATTTCACCTCTGCGGGGTGTTTTTTATAAAGCAGTGAAGTTAGCACGGCATTTAGCCCAACTGACTTTCCTTGACCTGTTGCTCCAGCCATGAGCATATGAGGCATTTTAGCTAAATCTACTACAAATGTTTCATTTGAAATGGTTTTTCCAAATGCGATGGGTAATTCCATGGCAGCATTTTGAAATTTAGCAGAGGCTATGACAGAACGCATTGAAACGGTACTGGGGTTTTTGTTAGGTACTTCAATTCCAATGGTCCCTTTTCCTGGTATTGGGGCAATAATTCTAATCCCTAATGCAGCTAAGGATAAGGCAATGTCGTCTTCTAAATTCTTTATTTTAGAGATTCTTACACCTGCATCAGGAACTATTTCATAGAGGGTTACTGTGGGGCCTATGGTCGCTTTAATCTGAGCAATACCAATATTGTAGTTTTTAAGGGTCTCCACTATTTTAACCTTGTTCTCTTCTAATTCCTCCTCATTGATTGTAATTCCGGATTCCCCTCCGTGCTTTTCTAACAGATCCAAGGAAGGAAATTTATAGTTAGAGAGTTCTAGGGTAGGGTCAAATGCTCCAAAGTCCTTGAGTAATTGGTTGGATAAATTATCGGTACTTTCTTCTTCCTGGTCAATAGCAGCTACTTCAATTTCTAAGTTTTCGGGAGCTGGTGAACTTGTTTTTTCTTTTGGATTAGATACATCTGATATAGAGAACTCTTTTTCTACCGTTTCTAAACCTGATGCCTCTTTATCTTGTGCTATTGTATTTTCTAATGCTATAGCTGTTTCCTCTTGCTCTTCGCTTTCTTCCATTAGTTTTTGCAAGGGAGTTGACGCTTCTATATCTGATCTGTGGGTGTAAGGATCTACAATATCATTTTCTGTTTCCGCTTCCTCCACCATAGGTGTGGGCTTAAAGCGGGAAAAAAACCTGCCTATGGACTGGGGGTTAAAATTAAACACCCTCACAATAAATATGATAAAAAATACAGACAGAGACAACGAAAGTCCTGTGCTTCCTATATAATCTAAGGCAATATCTTTAATCTCAAAACCCATTACACCTCCAAAAATCGGATAGCTGTCTGCAGTGAATCCCAATGTGATACTTAGAAAGAGCGCGGAATACAATCCCCAAAACCAAATTTTATAGAGAGATTTTTTAGGTAGACTTAAAAATATATAAAACCCACTGATACAAACCAAACTAGATAAAATCAGGGCACTGAGCCCCAAACCTTTATACACAAAAAAATACCCTAGTGCAGCACCTAATTTATTAAGTGCATTTTTTGCAGCGACCTCTCTGTCTAAAAAAGCGCTCAAAACGCTCTGGTCTTCTTGCCAATGGTTTAAAAAGGAAATAAAAGAGATAGACAATGATAAACCTATGACCAAAATAGCAAAGCCAATAATGACTTTATTCTTTTTTGAAATCTCAAGCTTTAATTTAGGAGTGCTTTTCTTATGTAGGTGGTCACTTGCCTTTTTAGCCATTGCGTGGAGGTTGCTATTTTAAAGTACAGCTAAGGCTGCTTGATAGTTAGGCTCGTCTACAATTTCATTGACTTGTTCTGTGTAGACTACCTTTCCTGCGGTATCTATAACAACCACTGCTCTTGAGTGAAGCGGAGCTAAGGGACCCTCAGTAAAACTGACTCCGTAGTCACGTCCAAAATGGCCTGTTTTAAAATCTGAAAGGTTTACGACATTTTCTAAGCCCTCCGCACCACAAAACCTGGCTTGTGCAAAAGGAAGGTCTTTAGAGACACAAATTACTACAGTATTTTCCTTAGCACTTCCCATTTTATTAAAAGATCTTACGGACTGTGCACAGGTACCAGTATCTATACTAGGAAAAATATTAAGAATGATATTCTTACCACTAAAGTCCTTTAATGACTTGTCCGACAAATCAGAGGCTGTTAGTGTAAAATCTGGTGCATGGCTTCCTGCAGTTGGAAGTGTGCCTATAGTTTGTAATGGAGTTCCTTTTAAATGTACCGTTGCCATAAATGAAATTTTAGTCTATAAAAATACGCTATTTGGAGAAGACCAAAAAAAAAATCTCCTCATAGGAGATTTTTAATTTTACAAGGACAATTTACAGCCCTTAAATAGTGATGCACCTGCTAGGAATTATTTGTCAATTGCGCCTAGAACCCGCTTCATGAAGTTGTTTAAAGCCTCTTTTTTTGGGGTTCCTGCAGCAATAGTTTTTTGAACCTCTACTGCGCCATAAAGATTTGAGATCAATTCTCCTATAACATCTAATTCTTCATCTTTTAAGGAAGAAATTTCACAAATTGACTCTAGAGTTTCAATGGTTTCCTCTAAATAATCAACGTCATTTTCTTCTACAAAAGAAAGCAAATGTTTAATGACTGGTAATTTCATTGACTAGTGTTTTAAGTACGTCGTATTTGTTGGTTTGTACTTGGTTTAAAAGCGTCCCACCTGAAAAAGCGGCAAAGGTAGGCAGGTTGTCTACTTGGGCTAATTTTCTAGATTCAGGAAATTTTTCAGCATCGGCCATAACGAATGTTATGGCTTCATTTTCCTGAGCCTCTTTTTTGAATTTAGGTTTCATGATCCTACAATTGCCACACCAAGTAGCACTGTATTGAACCATCACCTTAGGGTTTTGGGCAATTATTTCTGCTAAATTATCTTGTTCTAATTCTACCACCATTATGATATTATTTTGAGATTAAAGCGGGGCAATTGCCCCGCCTAAATTTATTTAAAGCTTAATGAGAAGCTAAATAGCTTGCCACACCATTTCTGTCGGCAGACATGGCTTCTTTTCCTTCTTCCCAGTTAGCAGGACAAACTTCTCCATTTTTCTGAACGTGCGTATAAGCGTCGATCAAACGGATAAACTCTTGTACATTTCTTCCGAGAGGCATGTGGTTTATTCCTTCGTGGAAAACAGTTCCTTCCTCATCGATTAAATATGTAGCTCTATAAGTTACATTATCCCCTTCTAAAAGGACCACCCCTGAGTTTTCATCGTATTGTTGTTCTGTAGCATCTAATATGTCTAAAACAGCCGCTAAGTTTCTATTGCTGTCTGCTACTAATGGGTAGCTTACTCCTTCAATTCCACCGTTGTCTTTCGGGGTGTTTAACCATGCAAAATGAACTTCTGCAGTGTCGCAAGAAGCACCAATAACCATAGTGTTTCTTTTTTCAAAATCTGCAAGTGCATCTTGAAATGCGTGTAATTCTGTTGGACATACAAATGTAAAATCCTTTGGATACCAGAATAATAATACTTTTTTGTTGTTCTTTTGAGCTTCCTCTAAAATGTTAATTTTAAAGGTGTCACCCATCTCATTCATTGCGTTTACGCTTAAATTCGGGAATTTTTTTCCTACAAAGGCCATAGTTGTTTGTTTTGTTATTTGATGCTGCAAAAGTACAACTAACTAAGTCTTATAAAAAATACCAGCCTACTTTATAACAATAGGGCTATAAGAAAAATCGATAGGAGAATTAAACCTCTTTTAATTGGGCTATTTTTATTTGAAAAGCGGCAAATAGCAAAGTCATAAATGGACTCAACCAATTGAATATGGCATATACAAAATAGTCTGCTACACCAACCCCTAATACGCCAGAATGATATGCACCACAAGTATTCCAAGGGATAAGGACTGAAGTTACTGTTCCTGAATCTTCAAGGGTTCTACTGAGGTTCTCTGGAGCCAAACCTTTGTCTTTATAAGCTTTAGCGAACATCTTTCCAGGAATTACAATGGCTAAGTATTGGTCTGAGGCAGTTACATTTAGCGCCAAACAACTCGCTACCGTACTGGCAAAAAGACCAAAGGTTGTCTTAGCCATTCCCAAGAGTGTTTCGCTAATTTTAGATAGCGCACCAATTCCATCCATAATGCCTCCAAAAACCATAGCGCACATGATTAACCATATAGTTCCTAACATTCCAGACATACCTTTAGAGGTAAAAAGGTCGTTTAGGGCAACATTGTCGGTGGCAATTTCTGTGCTTACTGTAATGGCGTTTAAGATTCCTTTATAGCCGTTTTCAAAGTTGAGTTCTTTAGCTCCCGACAAACCAGCAATAATTTCGGGTTGAAAGATTAGGGCAAAAACACCTCCTAAAAGCGTTCCAATAAGTAAAGCCATAAGGGGTGGTGTTTTCTTTAGAATCATTAAAATAACACCTAATGGCACTAAAAACAACCAACCACTTATATTAAAAGTAGCGTCTATGCTATTGAGGATAGACTGGGTGTCTGCTTCTCCTGAAGTGTCTATTGTGAGGCCTAATACAACAAAAACAATCAGTGTGACTACAAGCGTGGGAACTGTTGTGAGCAGCATATACCTAATATGAGTGAACAAATCACCTCCAGCCATTGCTGGCGCAAGGTTTGTAGTGTCGCTTAGTGGCGACATTTTGTCTCCAAAGTAAGCCCCAGACAATACCGCACCTGCTGTCATTCCCATGGGGATTCCAAGGGCGTTGCCTATTCCAATAAGGGCAATACCTACGGTGGCAGATGTAGTCCATGAGCTACCTGTGGCTATAGAAATGATAGCACAAATAATG